>JAFYMV010000115.1 GCA_017548225.1 Bacteroidaceae bacterium
ACTATGTGGACACTGCGCGCACTTTCAAGCAGCTCTCCTATACCGATGAGGAGTATGCATTGGAAATCGAGAAGATACGAGCCAAGTTGGTGCCCTTCCTTAATATATGTAAGGAGAACCACACAGCCATTCGCATCGGTGTGAATCACGGCTCGCTGAGCGATCGTATCATGAGCCGCTATGGCGACACTCCTGAAGGTATGGTAGAGTCGTGCATGGAGTTCTTGCGCATTTGTGTTGCCGAGGAGTTTACCAATGTGGTTATCTCTATCAAGGCTAGCAATACCGTTATTATGGTACGCACCGTGCGTTTGCTCGTGGCTACGATGGAGAAGGAGGGTATGGCATTCCCGCTTCATCTCGGTGTTACCGAAGCTGGTGAAGGCGAGGATGGTCGTATCAAGAGTGCTGTGGGTATAGGCGCTCTGCTCTACGATGGATTGGGCGACACCATACGCGTATCGTTGAGCGAGGCTCCCGAAGCCGAGATTCCTGTGGCTAAATCATTGGTTGATTATGTTACGGCTCATGCTATACACCTGCCTATCGAGGGCGTGATGAGCAAGGATTTCAACTATTTTGCTCCCGAGCGTCGCGCTACCCATGCGGTGGCTAATATAGGTGGTGGACAGGTGCCCGTAGTTATTGGAAGCTACTTCGGCAAGGAGCGTGGCTTTGATGCTAACCTTCGTCCCGACTATCTCTACTGCGGTAGTACATTGCCCGCGAATCGTCCCGATATACCGCTCATCGTAGATGCTCCGGCATGGGCGGGTGAGGAAAATACTTATCCCGTATTCATGGGCTTTGGCGAGAGAAACTATCTGCCTTTATTGGCAGCTTGCTCAGCTCCACTCAAGTTCCTCTTCGTCACCTATAATCAATGTTCTGAAGAGGTATTGGCTTGCCTCAAGACTCATCCGGAAGTGGTGGTAATTCATCAGACAAATCATTTGCACCGCGTGGGAGAGCATCGTGCTTTGGCTCATCTGCTTATGCATGAGGGTATCACTAACCCCATCGTGTATTTCCAGCACTATGCAGAGGACTCTTTGTCTGATCTTCAGTTGCGTGCTGCCGCTGATAGTGGCGTGCTCTGTATTGACGGCCTTGTGGACGGACTCTACTTGCATAATATAGGTGATAATATTACTCCACAGCAGATTGATGCTACGGCACTCAATATACTGCAAGCTGCTCGTGTGCGCACCAGCAAGACCGAGTATATCTCATGCCCTGGTTGTGGCCGTACACTTTATGCACTCGAAGATACGATTGCCCGCATCAAGGCAGCTACCTCTCATCTCAAAGGACTTAAGATTGCCATCATGGGCTGTATTGTCAACGGACCTGGCGAGATGGCCGATGCTGACTATGGCTATGTGGGCGCAGCACGCGGTAAGGTAAGTCTCTACAAGCAGAAGGAGTGTATCGAGAAAAACATTCCCGAAGAGCATGCGGTAGAGAAGTTGCTGGAACTTATAAATAAGTATGAAAACTAATGTTTGATGTTTAGAGTGCTATTGAGATGGACTCCATAGTAGTGTTCTCACTATACTCTATACACTAAACTTAAGAAAAAATGGAAACACTCCTCATTACACTTGCCCTGATATTTGGTGTGGTAGGACTTTTGGGCTCTATTCTGCCTGCTCTGCCGGGTGCGCCATTAAGCTACATCGGTTTGTTGCTGTTGCTTCCTTGTGAAGGTGCTGACATTAGTAATGCGTCGTTGTGGGTTTATGGTATCTTCTTGGCTATTGTGTCCATCCTTGACTATATCGCTCCCGTATGGCTTACCAATCTGTCTGGTGGGGGCAAGCAGGCCACGCGTGGCTCTATGGCCGGACTTATTGCCGGACTTTTCTTTTTCCCTCCTTGGGGACTCATCATAGGTCCGTTCGTTGGAGCTTTCATTGGTGAGCTGATGGAGGGCTCTTCTAAAGGGAAGGCGTTCAAGGTAGCACTGATGTCTTTCGTGGGCTTTTTGCTCACTACGGGAATGAAGATTATCTACAGTGGCGTACTGCTGTTTATGATTGTAAAAGAGTCAATACAATTGATATTCTAACGAATATTTTTAACGAACAAATACAAAAACACTAAATCTATTTAAAATGAAAAAACATCTTGCTGCTTTTTGTGGAATCATGGCATTCTTTTTGTGCACTCATGTGGCTACTGCTCAAGAGGAATCAACTGTGAATCTGCGCATGGAGGCGCGTGGCGACCTTCAGTATGAGAACTTTGATGGCCATAAGATGGATGGCAGTACAGGATTCCGTGGCAAACAGTTTAACTTGCGTCTTGATGGTAATATCACCGAAGCGTGGAGCTATTCGTATCGCCAGCGTATGGGCAAACCGAATGGTGATGCCAGTTACTTTGATGCGGTAGACTGGATAAACCTCACCTACACTACTGGTGCGTGGGCATTCTCTGGAGGTAAGCAAGTGGTGGCTGTGGGTGGCTATGAATACGACCGTGCACCGCTCAACTTCTATTTCGGTTCAGAGTTTTGGAACAACATGGCCTGCTATCAATGGGGTGTGAGCGCTAGCTATAATCTTGGAACTGATAATAATGATGTCTTGAAGTTTCAAGTGGCGCAGAGCTCGTTCCGTAGTGTGAATCCAAGCATGTTGTCTTACAACTTGATGTGGACAGGCTCGTATGGTTGCCTTGATATTCTCCACTCTGTGAATATGTTGGAGTATCTTCCTGGAAAGTTTGTCAGCTTTATCGCTTTGGGTCATCAGTTCCATTTTGATTACTTCACCCTCCAACTCGACTGGATGAATCGTGCCGATGTAGAC
>JAFYMV010000116.1 GCA_017548225.1 Bacteroidaceae bacterium
GCTGCACTCGTGGCGAGTTCACGAGCATCGTGGCACCAATGACAAGCATCACAATCAGTGCCAACACTATCTGCGCATATCTTCTCTTCTGAATCTTCACTTTACCTTACAAAGGTAATATAACGAGTACGAAAAACCAAAACAGTTTTAAGTTTTTTCGTCATAGCCTACCTAAAAGCTATGCGGAGCATAGAATAAAACAAAACATGCTCACCACAAATGGGTAAAGCATATCCTCATAGAGCATAAAAAAACAATTGAGGAAACAGTAGTCTCCCCAATTGTTACAAAAGATTTTAATCATTAAGGTTATTTGCGAGCAAGACCTCACTCAAGGTCTTATACTCTTCAAAACAGCCATACCATATAGCCAGCGTAGATAAGTAGGAAGATTAGGGCATCTTTGCGGTCAAGTGTGTGTTTTTCAAAGGTATAGACTGCGGCTAATAGGATTAAGCTGGAGAGAAGCATCACGCCCCAATCAACGAAGGTGATGCCGCCCATCGTGAGTGGACAAATGGTAGATGCAGTACCGAGAATAAGCAAGAGATTGAAGATGTTGCTGCCCACAATATTGCCAAGAGCCATCTGCCCCTTCTGCTTTGTAACGGCAATAACGGAAGACACCAACTCGGGGAGCGAAGTGCCTCCCGCCACAATGGTAAGGCCAATAATGGCTTCGGACACACCCCACTGACGAGCAATCGCCGAAGCAGAGTCTACGAACAGATTGCCACCGTAGATAAGTCCCGCCAAGCCTGCTACAATGGATATTACGCACACCGATGTGTAACGATAATAGCCCGTAGTCGTTTCGACGGCATCATCGAAAGCGGCTTGTCCATCGCGTCCACTACGCAAGGAACTCCATAAGTAATAGGCAAAGAGACAGAGCATCAAGATTCCCGAGAGACGCCCCAGCCCGTACGCACCATTGCCCACCTTGTTCAGTACGCACAGGACAATGACAAATAGCGACACACCAATATTGAGCGGTATATCGCGACGGACATTGTCCCGTGTATATTTAATGGGCATCAGCAAGGCTGTAATACCCAAAATGAGTAGTACATTGAAGATATTGCTACCCACTACATTACCAATGGCGATGTCGCCATGACCACCGATAGAAGAGATAACACTCACCACCAACTCGGGAGCGCTGGTACCCATGCCTACGATAGTGGCACCAATAATGAATTCGGACATATGGTATCGACGGGCAATAGCAGCAGCACCATCGACCAGCCAGTTGGCTCCTACTACGAGGAGCACAAGACTGATAATAAGCACAATATAAGTCATTAGGATTTAGCGCTTCATAGTTACCCAATCAGTTTTAGCCTCATAGCCATGTGGCTCATACTTGAATAGACGAGCTGCGATAAAAAGATGCTCTTCTGACTCCAAGAGCTCTACCAGGAGTCCGCCAGCATCATCGGTTTTGAGTGCTTTGAGACGGGCGGTATTGCCTTCCTCAAGACAACGGAGTATGTCTGACTGCAAGGACACATTGAACACATAGGAGTGCTTCTCGACCACGCCTCCTGTGGGGACATAAACGAGCTTGCTGCTACCGACAAAGAGTTTGAATACGCCCAAGACCATAAAGACAGCAATAAGAGCTATTTGTATGAGTCCAAAGGTGGTATCCTTATCAGGTTGTTGGGTATAGATGACAAGAAGCACTACGGCTATGAGTAGCCAAAAAAGAGCTTGCACGCGGTTGGTAGACTTTACTTCTTTAACACATTGGGGATAGGTCGCCTGCACATCAGTAGCAACCTCATTCATTGTTGTTTGCATAAAATGTTTCTTTATATATAGGTTTATGTTAGGGGGAAGGAGAAGGTTGAGAGTTTAGAGTTTAGGGGATATCAACATTGTGCGTAGCCCACTCTAAACACTAAACACTAAACAAAAAATAGTCAACTATAAAGAAACCCCTAACACCTCATCTGACAACGATGATAGATGAAGTATCCTATATGGAAACGAATAGACGCAATGGTGTGGCGTTGCGCATTGTTCAATTGTTCTATGGCAACATGCCCACAAAGGCAAGCCAGCACCATTCGAACGATGCGCTGCGAAAGGTTGCTGAGCGAGAGTGTACGCCCCGCAGGTATCCGCAAATGGAGCGTATTGGATGACAATCCCCAACGGTTAGTGTTAAGATGGTGAGTAAAAATATCGTTTTGGGGATGGCTAACAACAGCATCGTCCGATACTTTTTCTGCGATATATGCACACTGAGGAGTAGCTAACGCAGACCGTCCCGCATGCTTATCGGAACTCACGAAGCACAGCAGCAACAATGCCACTACGCACGCAACCCATCTGATTTTACTAACCCTCATTTTCATAGCGATGTGCAAATGTACTATTTTATTTCTTTAAAACAGTCTTAAAAGCAAAGAAATATTCCTTTACTTCGCTCCCTCCGAAATGAGCAGTAGTTTGTCGCCCACTTGCAGATGTAGCGAGCCATTGGGTACGAGGAACTCCTTGCCGCGCTTGACAATCATCACAAGAGCACCTTCTGGGAGGGGTATCTCCTTCAGGGTGTCGCCATCTTCGAGCATGTCGGGAGTGACGACAAGGTCAGCAAGCTCGGTATCAATCTCTTCGGGCAACTCTACGCCAAAGTCGTTACCCGTCTTTTCCATCGGGGCTGACAAGCCAAGCTTGCGGGCAAAGAGGGGCAATGTAGTGCCTTGCAGCAACAACGAGAGCAGGGTGATGAAGAAGACGATATTAAAGATTATCTGCGAGCCTTCAATGCCTGCCACAACAGGATAGGTGGCAAAGATAATGGGCACGGCACCGCGCAAGCCCACCCATGAGATATAGGCCTTGGAGCGCAAGGTGATATTCTTGAAAGGCATGAGACTCAAAAGCACACTCAAAGGGCGACCAACGAGCACCATGAAACCTGCAATGAGAATGGCTACGAGTGCCACATCGAGCATCTCGCGCGGATTGACGAGCAGACCAAGAAGAATGAACATGATAATCTGGAAGAGCCAGGTGAGTCCGTCAAAGAAGGTACAGATCTCCTTACGATTAGCTATGCGCGAGTTACCTATCATCATACCGGCTATGTATACGGCAAGGTAACCATTTCCCTTGAAGAGATCGGTGACGGCAAAGGTAAAGAAGGTAACTGCAAGCATGAAAATGGGATAGAGCGACTTGTTGTCAAGATTGAGCTTGTTGATAACATATACGGCTAACTTGCCAAGACCATACCCAATGGCACCACCAAAGACAAACTGCTGCCCGAAAGAAAGCAATATATTGCCTACGCCACTCACCTCTTGGTTGATAAACTGGATGAGCACGATGGTAAGCATATAGGCCATAGGGTCTTACTTCCGCTCTCAAGTTCAAGCATGGGACGAAGGTTGTGCTTTAAATTCAGTTTTTGCTGGCGCAAAATGGCAAACACCGAAGCCGAATCGGTAGATGACATGGTAGCCGCCAACAGCAATGACGGAAGGAAGGCAAAATGGATATTGGCCCACTGCATCCCCGACAACCACCAAATAAAAGTACCTGTAATAAGGGCGGTAAGCAGCACACCTAAAGTAGAGAGCACAAGACCTGGACCCAATACTGGTTTAATCTCATGAAATTTGGTATCCATACCACCCGAGAAAAGGATGATACAGAGCGCTATCATACCGACAAACTGCGCATCGCCCATATCGTCAAACTGCAAGCCGAGACCATCAGTACCAAAAAGCATACCAACCACAAGGAACAACAAAAGGGTGGGCACGCCAAAGCGGGCGCTAGTCTTACTCACTGCGATGCTGACAAATAGCAGGATAGAGCCTATAAGGAGTATGTTTCCAGAAGTTATCATAGAATGTTTATCGTTGAATCTTTATTGATAGTAGTTGTTTCAGCGTGCAAAGTTACACCATTTACTCCATATCACACCTATATATAGAGGATAATGTGATTGTTGCATATAATAAAAAGGAGCTGCCCTATGGGGGACAGCTCCTCGCTTTATAATCTTTATTACTCTATCAGAAACAATGATTAGAGCAGGCCGTTAGTACCCAATACGATGAGTACGCCGTAGCCGAGCAGCAAGCTCACGATACCA
>JAFYMV010000117.1 GCA_017548225.1 Bacteroidaceae bacterium
AGGACTAAAGTCAAACAAATCGATAATACCGACCAAATATTTATCCTTCTCACGCTCTATCATTAGGCGCAGTTGCTTATCCATATAGATATCATGCGCATTGGTCTCGATGTACTGTTGCAACTGAAAGCGCGAATAGGGTACCTTGCAAGCTGACACCAACCATTGACGCGTATCGTTCTCCACATGAAAAAGGTAATCGAGATCGCGCAACTCGGGAGCACGAAGACTCATGACATCAGAGCGTAGATACATAAGGGAATAGCCTATGATAATTTATAAACTTTCTTGTCCGTAATCAACACCTTGCTCTTTGACGAATAGGTAGCTATACGCAAGGTATTACCAGGTGTCTGCTGCAGCAAGCGCAGTATAGTGGCATACGAGTAATGTTCGGTATCGTATACTACGGTATCGAAGTCCTCCAAGGAAACTTCCTCGGAAAGATGTCCCTCAGGGCGAGTAGTTTCAGTACCCTCCACAAAGACATGCTTACCATCGGCACCATACTTTGCCAATAGCGCGCGCACCTCACCAAGCATGGCAGCATCACCTATAACCAGTGCATTAATCATAGAAGGTAGATTCTTCACCCGCTTACGATAACGCAAACGGTTGCTGGCATAAGCCATGAAGGTGCTCGCCCAAGTGGCTGCATTGATGGGCAGACTTATTATAAAAGAGTAATGTCCGTAATGTTTGCGGAAGAAGAGACGCATAGCCTGATAGAAGGTATAGGCATAGCGGTACGAGTTTTTCACCGTACTCTCCCCCTTATAGTGCAGCATACGCACGGGAAGGAAATAGTTCTTATACCCACCCTTGAGCACACGATACGAGAGGTCTATATCCTCACCATACATGAAGAAATCTTCATCGAGCAGCCCCACCTTATCCAACGCCTCACGACGCAACATCATGTAGGCACCCGACATCACCTCAATCTCATTCACCTCGCGCTTGTCGAGGTAGTGCATATAATATTTACCGAACAAGCGCGATTTGGGAAATAGCGATGCCAGTCCCGACATCTTACAGAAAGCTACAAAGGGAGTAGGTAACCCACGGCGGCTCTCTGGCGCAAAGGTGCCATCAACATTCAACATGTGAGCACCCGCACCACCCGCTTCGGGATGTGCTTCCATAAACGCCACAAAGCTAGCCAAAGTATCCTCACCCACGAAAGTGTCAGGGTTGAGCAGCAGCACATACTTGCCCATCGATTGGCGTATGGCCTGGTTGTTGGCACGAGCAAAGCCCACATTCTCCCGATTCTCTATGAAGACTACCTCGGGGAAGCGGTCGCGCAAATAGGCAATAGACCCGTCCGTAGAAAGATTATCCACCACAAACACCTCTACCTGCAATCCCTTCGATGCACGACGCACCGACTCGAGGCATTGCTCCAAGTAGAACTTGACATTGTAGTTGACAATGATAACGGAAAGAAGAAGCCTCTCCCCCCGCCCTCCCTCAAAGGGAGGGAGCTTACAGGCATCACTGAAAGACATCCTTTCCTGTCTGTCTCTATTGCTTATATTCTTGTCCACGATACTGCTTGTTACTCTTTAATAAGCGAAACCGGAGTCATCCCTCCTTGGGAGGGGCAAGGGGGAGACCTTCTATCTCTGCCTCCACGCCTTCAGCAGAGGGCAGGCAGAACAGCGATGCTACAAAACTCGCCAACGCATAGTAGAGTCCCCAGTTCTCAAGCAAGCCATAATAGAAATATACACCCAAAATCATGGGAAGGGCCAGCAATGAAAGGCGCACACAATAGATACCGATATATGCCTTTGGCTTATCCTCTACACATATTACACCCATTTTATTCTTCAGCACACGGTCGAAGCCCTTGAGAGCGAGCAGCATGCATACACCCACCAAGAACAGCATAGCCACCTCGACGATGTACAATACCCCTGCATCTAGTCTTCCAACAAGCGAGCCCTCAATGGGAGCAACTTCAAATTCGGCCATTACAGCCACTGCCACCACCAACATCATCAGCGCAGCATACACCAAACGAATCGTACGGCTTATCTTCTTATAGTTCATATCCTTCAAAAAATCTAATTCAAAAAGTTTTTCCAGTAAATGGCATACGGTTTACCAATGAACGACCCAGCGTAGCCTCATCAGCGTATTCTAGTTCATCACCTACCGAGATACCTCGCGACAGCACCGACATCTTCACCCCCGTACTTTCCAGTTTGCGGTAGATGTAGAAATTTGTCGTATCGCCCTCCATCGTCGGTGACAAAGCAAAGATAACCTCTTTCACCTCTCCACTGGCTACACGCTGCACCAAACTGTCAATCTCAAGGTCAGCAGGACCAACACCATCCATAGGCGAAATCACTCCACCCAAGACATGATATAGTCCGCGATAGAGCGCGGTATTCTCCACGGCAATCACATCACGCACCGTCTCCACCACACACACCATACTGCTATCACGCGAAGGCTGCGCACATATCTCACACACATCACTATCCGATATGTTATGACACACCTTGCAGTACTTTACCTCACGACACAGCGTGCTCACCGCCTCCGCAAACGCTTCAGCCTCGCCCACAGGACGACGCAGCATGTGCAGTACCAACCGGAGCGCAGTCTTACGCCCTATACCCGGCAATTTGGCAAATTCGCCCACCGCCCGCTCAAGCAATGTAGATGAATATTGATGTTCCATATGTTCAATCTGCAAAGATAACAAAAAAACTTGATTCTCACTCAAAGGTATAAAACTAGTTGCGACTTGTTCCTCCATATTATATAGAAGTCACCTTTTTGACGCTTAGAATCATTTTGAAAACTCAAAGGTGTAGATTCGGAAATATTCAAATAATTCGATATTTCTTTCGCCTTGCACTAATTTTAATCTGCTGCACAGTTTTTAATTAGGCGGCGCCTCGGAAAATCGCAAGTAAACTTGCATTTTCTCTCGGCTTGCACTAATTTTGCAATATTATATACATTTTTACATAAAACATGATACTATCGATGACTGGCTACGGCAAGGCTGTGGCTACCTATGGAACAAAAAAAATATATGCCGAGGTAAAATCGCTCAATAGCAAGGCGATGGATCTCTCTACACGCATCGCTCCGCTATACCGCGAAAAGGAGATGGAGATACGCACGCTCATTGCACAGGCACTAGAGCGCGGAAAGATTGATTTCAGCCTATGGATTGAGGAGGAGAGCACCGCACTGGCCACACCCATCAACAAGGCACTTGTAGAGAGCTACTACCAGCAGATAAAGAGCATCAGCGAAACTACGGGAATACCCGAGCCTACCGATTGGTATGCCACACTGCTGCGCATGCCCGATGTGCTCTCACGCACCGAGGTGAAGGAGTTAAGCGAGGAGGAGTGGACCGTAGCACGAGGAGCGGTTGTAGAGGCTGTAGAGAAACTAATGGAGTTTCGCCGCCAAGAGGGCGCCGCTTTGGAGAAGAAGTTCTGCGAAAAGCTGGACAACATCGCCGCACTGCTCGCATCGATAGAGCCCTACGAGGTAGAGCGTACCGAGAAGATACGCGAGCGTATCCTTGATAGTCTACAAAAGAGTCTCGGCGTAGAGTACGACAAGAACAGATTCGAGCAGGAGCTTATCTTCTATATTGAAAAACTGGACATCAATGAGGAGAAGCAGCGATTGACCAACCACCTCAACTATTTCCGCCA
This sequence comes from Bacteroidaceae bacterium, assembly GCA_017548225.1. Classification (GTDB taxonomy): domain Bacteria; phylum Bacteroidota; class Bacteroidia; order Bacteroidales; family Bacteroidaceae; genus UBA1189. The sequence continues at coordinate 3,699 of JAFYMV010000117.1, forward strand.
AACCATGAACGAAGGACATGGACAGGGGAAGAAGTTGGGCTTCATCGCCCAGGAAATGGGTCGCGAAATCAACACCACCGGAAGCAAGAGCAATCACGCTGAAATGCAAATCATCGTGGTGAAGATGAAAGACGAACTGGAACAAATCAAGGAACAAGTACTGAATGTAATGTAAAAAAGGACAACAGACTACAGACAACAGACTACAGACCAAGACAACACCTCGAAGACGACTTTCGTCCGTTGTCCGTTGTCAAAAAAAGACAAAATATCATGACTGGCAAACTCATCATTTTCTCTGCCCCTTCGGGATCGGGCAAGTCAACTATCATCAACTACTTGATGCAGCAGGGCTTGGGCCTTGCCTTCTCTATCTCGGCTACAAGTCGTGCTCCGCGCGGTACCGAGCAACATGGGGTGGAATACTTCTTCCTCACCCCCGAGGAGTTTCGCGAGCGCATCGCTGCGGGTGAGTTCCTCGAATATGAGGAGGTATACCCCGACCGCTTTTACGGCACCTTGAAAGCACAGGTAGAGCGCCAGCTTGAAGCTGGACAACATGTCGTATTTGATGTAGATGTTGTAGGCGGATGCAATATCAAAGAATATTATGGCGACCGCGCCCTGTCGCTCTTCATACAGCCTCCTTCAGTAGAGGAGCTACGCCGCCGACTCGAAGGCCGCGGCACCGATGCACCCGAAGTTATACAACAACGCATCGACAAGGCCGAATACGAGCTCTCCTTCGCACCCAAGTTTGACCGAATCGTCATCAACGACGACCTTGACACCGCAAAAGCCGAGGCACTTGGCATCATCAAGGAATTTATTGAGAAATAAATCAGAGAACTCGGAACACTCAGAGAGCTCCGAAAACTCTTCTTTCAGCATAAAATGAAACGCGTCGGTATCTTCGGAGGGTCCTTCAACCCCATACACCTTGGCCACACTGCTCTTGCCGCCTACATCTGCGAGCAAGGACTAGTAGATGAGGTGTGGTTTATGGTAAGTCCGCAGAATCCCCTGAAGCGCAATCTCGTCCTGCTTGACGAACAGGAGCGCTTGGCAATGGCACGCCTTGCCGTAGCCCCCTACCCCATGCTACAGGCTTGCGACTTTGAGTTCACACTGCCACGCCCATCATATACCTACCACACGCTGCAAGCGCTGCGAGCAGCATACCTCGACTGCGAGTTCAGCCTCATCATCGGCGAGGACAACTGGCAATGCTTCGACCGTTGGTATCGCGGCGAAGACATCGCACGCGAAACACCCATCATCGTGTACCCAAGAGATGCTGAAGGAAAATTAAAGCTAATATCCACGATGGCGGAAAGCTCACTCTGTTCGGGAGCCGACGAGAAAGAAGCGTCAGTCGCGACCACTGAAGTTTCAGCTTCACAAAGGAGTCTGCGCCAGCAGTTCGGGGAGAGAGGCTTCCCACGACTCCTCCCCTACAGCTCTACCGAGATACGCCAACGCATTGCGGCAGGACAAGATGCAAGCCACATGCTACACCCTGATGTAGCACAATACATTAAAGAAAAACAACACTATACTCCCCAAAACAATGAAGCATAAAGCACTATTCCATAAAACATTGACCACCGCCCTACTAGGGCTCTGCACCATGCTGACAGCACACGCGCAGTCTGACACCGACCGCTACATGCTCACACCCGACTATATGCAACAGGTGTTCTCGGACATCATCAGCACCGAGTGCAGCATAGTGCACTATAGCGATGGCGGAGGTAGCTATGACGGATACTCAAGAAACAATAAGTTCTTCGGTTGGGGTAGCTATCAAACCGAAAACGGCAATCGCTGGATTGGCCAATGGAACAACGGAAAGTGTATCTTCGGCATACTCATCAAAGGCGATGTCTGCCGCGTGGGATCTGATACACAACATGTCAACTACAGTCTCAAGGAGGGCATCATTACCAGCTATGTAAAAAACAATGAGAAGTTTCCTGTGAGCGCCGAAGAGGCCCAGCAATCACCTTACCGCTTTGCTTGTCTGCACTATGAGGGCGGTGATCTCTACATCGGGGAAACCAAGAATGGACTGCGACACGGACAAGGCATATACCATTGGGCTAACGGGAACTACTGGTACGGCACCTTTTCGGATAACTATCGACAAGGATATGGCGCCCTATTCCGCGAAGACGGGCATATCGACTACGGCCTATGGCTAGGCAACGATAAGCAGTAGTTTGGTTGAGGGTTGAGGATTGAGTTTTCAGAGCACTCCGAATCCTCCGAACATCCTCGCTCATCGTTCATCGTTACCTACCCTAATGCCACATCGAGCACCATCATCAACACAAAACCCAACATCACGCCCCATGTACCGGAGTGTGGATATTCATTGATATTGGAATCAGGGATAAGGTCTTCGGCTACCACAAATATCATGGCTCCAGCAGCAAAGCCAAGCATCCAAGGATGCAGCACAGCCACTTCGGAAGCGAGGATATAACCCGCAATAGCAGCGAGAGGCTCCACCGCTCCACTCCCCATACCAAAGAGAAAGGCTTTGTGCTTGTTTCGTGTAGCCACTTTCATGGGCAAAGCAATGGCAGCACCTTCAGGGAAATTCTGTATGGCCATACCAATGGCAAGACCCAAAGCTGCGTAGTAGGCACCCGGCTCGCCACTCACGGAAGCAGCACCAAAAGCAAGACCTACAGCGAGACCTTCGGGAATATTGTGAATCGTTACTGCAAGGAACAGGCGAGTACTCTTATGCACCTTCACATGAGGTCCTTCCTCGTGCCCCGTACCGATATGAAAGTGAGGCAACACATGGTCAAGCAACACTAGAAAAAGTCCGCCAAGCAGAAACCCCACTGCAGCAGGTACCCATGACCAAACTCCAAAACTATTCTCCGCAGTCTCTATAGAAGGTATGAGCAGCGACCATACCGAAGCAGCAATCATCACTCCAGCAGCAAAACCAAGAATGATAGCATTGGTACGCTTGGGGATATCGCGCTTAAAGAAATAGACCAATGCCGAGCCAGCGGTAGTGGCTAGAAAGATAATGGCAAAGCCAATGATGGTAAGATGTACCATAGATGTGGAAATTTAAGACTTGAGAATAATTACAACAAAAGTACGAAACTTTTTATTAAAAAGAAATACCCGACCTTGCGGCCGGGCATTCATTCTTATTTATTTTAGGCCGAATTAGTTGGCAGCCTCTGCATTAGCAGCGTCAATCATCTCCTGGCTTGCATACATGTAAACCTCTACGCGACGATTCTGTGCCTTACCCTCTTCTGTGTCGTTAGAAGCAACGGGCTGAGTGTAGCTCATACCAAGTACATCCTTGATCTGACCCTCAACACCCTGCTCTGTCAAGTATGAAGCAACAGCCTTGGCACGCTTCTCCGAAACAGACTGGTTAGCCTTCTCTGTACCTACATTGTCAGTGTGACCGAGGATAGCAACATCAGCATCGGGAGTAGCCTTCAATACCTCTGCAAACTCTGCGAGGCTTACCTTTGCTGAATCGTTCAATGCAGAGCTATTGAAACCAAAGAGGATACCAGACTCGAAGGTAACCTTTACAGCGGGAAGACCATTTACATCAACGAGCTCAACCTGTGCACCTTCAACTTCCTTGGCAGCAGCAGCAGCCTTATCCATCTTGTGACCGATGAGAGCACCTGTAGTAGCACCTACAGCAGCACCAACTGAAGCACCTACAATCTTACCAGTGTTGCTGTCGCTGTTTCTGTCAGCCCAGTAACCGATACCCAAACCAACTGCAGTACCTGCAACTGTACCGATAGCAGTACCCCAACCAGTGTTCTTCCAAGTGCCGCAAGAGCTCAAAAGCAAAGCTGCGCACATGCTCAAAGCAAAAACTTTCAATTTCATAATTCTAATTAGTTAATGTTATTAAATATTAAATGTTCAAAAAACTTGTGCGAAAGTACTAAAAAAATGGCACACCGCCATATTTTCTATAAAAAAGAATGCCGGAACGATGAAAAAATCTTAAATTTGCAGAATAATCGAAATATAGAGTAAAACAAAACACAATCGTATATATGGCAAAAGAACTGAAAGAACTTACCAAACGCAGCGAGAACTACTCGCAGTGGTACAATGATTTGGTCGTAAAGGCAGACCTCGCCGAACAATCGGCAGTGCGTGGATGTATGGTAATCAAGCCTTACGGATACGCTATATGGGAAAAGATACAGCGTCAGCTCGATGATATGTTTAAGGCAACAGGACATGTGAATGCCTACTTCCCCTTGCTTATCCCCAAATCATACCTCTCCCGCGAGGCCGAGCATGTAGAAGGCTTTGCCAAGGAATGCGCCGTAGTAACTCACTACCGACTCAAGAATGATGCCGAGGGTAACGGTGTAGTCGTTGACCCTGCAGCACGCCTCGAAGAGGAGCTTATCATCCGTCCCACATCAGAGACTATCATTTGGAGCACCTATAAGAACTGGATCCACTCATACCGCGACCTGCCCATTCTCTGCAACCAGTGGGCTAATGTAATGCGTTGGGAGATGCGTACCCGTTTGTTCCTCCGTACTGCCGAATTCCTTTGGCAGGAGGGCCACACTGCTCACGCAACACGCGAAGAGGCAGAGGAAGAGGCTATGCGCATGATCAACCTCTATGGAGAGTTTGCAGAGAAGTACATGGCCGTACCTGTAGTGAAGGGTGTAAAGAGTGCCAATGAGCGTTTTGCCGGTGCACTCGACACATACACCATCGAAGCACTCATGCAAGATGGTAAGGCTTTGCAGAGCGGCACTTCACATTTCCTAGGCCAGAACTTCGCCAAGGCTTTTGATGTACAGTATGTAGACAAGGAGAACAACATGCAATATGTATGGGCTACCTCATGGGGTGTATCAACCCGTTTGATGGGTGCGCTCATCATGGCTCACTCTGACGACAATGGTCTTGTATTGCCTCCTAAACTCGCTCCCATACAGGTGGTTATCGTACCTATCTACAAGAACGCCGAGCAGCTCGCTGCCATCGATGCAAAAGTTGAGGGTATCGCTGCCAAGCTTCGCTCTATGGGCATCAGCGTGAAGTATGACAACGCAGACAACAAGCGTCCCGGCTTCAAGTTTGCTGACTACGAGCTCAAGGGTGTACCCGTACGCCTCGTGATGGGTGGACGCGACCTTGAGAACAATACTATGGAGGTGATGCGCCGCGACACTCTGGAGAAGGAAACTATCTCATGCGAAGGTATCGAGGAATATGTAGCAAAGTTGCTTGATGAAATCCAAGAGGGTATCTACCGCAAGGCACTCGCCTATCGCGAGGAGCACACTGTGGCTGTTGACACCTACGAGGAGTTCAAGGAGCAAATTGAAAAGGGTGGCTTCGTGCTTGCTCACTGGGACGGTACTCCCGAGACCGAGGAGCGCATCAAGGAGGAGACCAAGGCTACTATCCGCTGTATCCCCTTCGAAGGCGACACCACTCCTGGCACTTGCATGGTAACCGGTAAGCCTTCAGCACGCCGCGTACTCTTCGCCCGCGCCTATTAATATTTCACACCATATTAAATATGTGCGGATAGGTATACCTGTTCGCACATATTATTTTTACGAACCAACCCAAAATCCATAAAAGATGAAAAAAATAATCTTTCTTACTGCTGCCCTCATGATGCTCGCTTCATGCAATAACGCCAGTAAAAAGAGCGAAGCTCCCGTAGCAGAGCCTGTAGAGGCCCAAGATACTATCGTATATGAGCACCAATACCTCGTAAAGGTAGGTGATATGGCCCCTGATTTTACCCTAATGGGTACCGATGGCACAGAGTTTACCCTTTCGTCGCAACGCGGCAAAGTGGTAA
>JAFYMV010000118.1 GCA_017548225.1 Bacteroidaceae bacterium
CTGGGGCACCAGCATCTGCGGTGGCGAGCTGCTCGACTCTAACCAGGGCCTCCCCGAGTCGGCTTACCTCAAGCACCCCTCTAAGGAGGGTCCCGAACTCTTGAAGCTCGGCTTCAACAAGGGTGAGCTCTGCTCGGTAAATGGCGTGGAGTACACCGACAAGATCAAGGCTATCCAGGCCGTTGAGGAGATTGGCGCGGCATATGGTATCGGTCGCGACTGCCATGTGGGCGACACCATCATCGGCATCAAGGGTCGTGTAGGCTTCGAGGCGGCAGCACCCATGCTCATCATCGCCGCTCACCGCTACCTCGAGAAGTACACCCTCTCTAAGTGGCAGCAGTACTGGAAGGACCAGGTGGCCAACTGGTACGGCATGTTCCTCCACGAGAGCCAGTACCTGGAGCCCGTAATGCCCGATATCGAGGCTATGCTCGAGAGTTCACAGCGTAATGTGAATGGTGTGGTTACCCTTGAGCTCCGCCCGCTCGGATTCCAGACTGTAGGTGTAGACTCACCCGACGACCTCGTGAAGAACAAGTTCGGCGAATATGGCGAGACCCAGAAGGGCTGGACAGCCGAAGAGGCAAAGGGATTCATCAAGGTGAACTCTACCGCTCTGCGCGCATACTACGCTTGCCACCCCGACGAGGAGAGATAAGAACATATAAAAAGTTAAGAATTAAAGTGCGCTCTATCGGCATTCGCATGCCGCATATTGTTCTCTCTCTTTAATTCTTAACTTTTGCTTTTTTAACCCCTACACACAAGAAGATATGTCAGACCCCAAGAAGATAGAGCGTCCGCGCGTAGGACGCATGTTAGCAGGCGTATGCGCAGCCATCGCCAACTATGCAAATGTAGATGTTACCATCGTGCGTATCATCTATCTATTGGCTACCATATTCACAGCTTTCAGCGGTGCCATCATCTACTTTATCCTGATGCTGATCATCCCTGAAGAGAAAAACGAATTCAAGATAAAATGATTAAGATAGGTATATTAGGTGCAGCAGGATATACGGGCGGCGAGCTCATCCGCCTCTTGGTGCATCACCCCGAGGCAGAGATTGTCTTTGCCAATAGTGAGAGCAATGCGGGCAACCTCGTGGCAGATGTGCACGAGGGCTTGTTGGGCGACACCGACCTGCGCTTTACCGATGCCATGCCCTTCGATGAGGTGGATGTAGTATTCTTCTGCTTCGGACACGGCAAGAGCGAGGCGTTCCTTAAGGAGCACGCCATCCCCGCACATGTGAAGATTATCGACTTGGCGCAGGACTTCCGCATCGCGGCACCCACACACGACTATGTATATGGATTGCCCGAGATACATAAGGAGCAGATCTGCAAGTGTCAGCACCTGGCCAACCCCGGATGCTTTGCCACCTGCATACAGCTCGGACTGCTGCCTTTGGCGAAGGCGGGACTGCTCACCCATGATGTGGCGGTAAACGCCATTACAGGCTCTACCGGTGCAGGTCAGAAGCCAGTGTCGACCACCCACTTCAGCTGGCGTACCGACAACATGAGCATCTACAAGGTGTTCACCCACCAGCACTTGCACGAGATACGCCAGTCGCTCACCGAACTGCAGGGCTCACTCGAGGTGGATGTGGACTTTATCCCCTATCGTGGCGACTTTGCACGCGGCATCTTCTGCACTGAAGTAGTGAAGTTCGATGGAGAGGAGGGCACGCCCACCAATCCCACAGCCGAGCAGTTAGCCGACATGTACCGCACCTTCTATGCCGATGCAGCCTTCACACATTACATCGACAAGGCGCTAGACTTGAAACAGGTAGTAAACACCAACAAGGCACTCGTACACATCGACAAGTTTGGCAACAAGGCAGTCATCACCTGCATCATCGACAACCTCCTCAAAGGTGCCGTAGGCCAGGCAGTACAAAACATGAATCTCATGTTCGGAATCAATGAAAAAGCTGGACTGGGATTGAAAGCAAACGCGTTTTAAGAAAAGCCTCTCCCCCTTCCTCTCGGAGAGGAAGGTTGCAGACCCCGCTGAAACTATAAAACAAATTGTATAACATAACACAACAAAATAAAACATCCTCCACGATGACTGAAGTCCCCCTCCTTGGGAGGGGTTAGGGGAGGCCCCAATTCGTATTATGAATCTTTTCGATGTATATCCCCTATATCCCATAGAGCCCGTGCGTGGCAAGGGAAACTATGTATATGATGCCGCTGGCACCGAGTACCTCGACCTCTACGGAGGCCATGCCGTAATCTCTATCGGCCATGCTCACCCGCACTATGTGCAGATGATCAGTGAGCAGGTGGCGAAGCTCGGCTTCTACTCCAACTCGGTAGAGAACAGCCTGCAGCAACAGTTGGCCGAGAAGTTGGGCCGAATCTCTGACTACGAGGACTACAGCCTCTTCCTCTGCAACTCGGGTGCCGAAGCCAATGAGAATGCCATCAAGCTCGCCTCGTTCCATAACGACAAAGCCAAGGTGTTGGCATTCAGCAAGGCCTTCCATGGCCGCACATCGGGTGCCGTGGCTGCTACCGACAACCCCAAGATCAATGCCCCCTTTAATCGCACAGCGAATGTAGAGTTCGTAGCGCTCGGCGATATCGCTGCCGTAGAGGCAAAACTCCAGACGGGCGAGTTCTGCGCCGTCATCATCGAGGGCATACAGGGTGTGGCAGGTATCCACTGCCCCTCGGTAGAGTTCCTCCGCCAACTGCGCGAAGTGACCACCAAGTATAGCGTGTCGCTCATCCTCGACGAGATACAGTCGGGCTATGGCCGCACAGGTAACTTCTTTGCGCACCAGATTGCCGACATCCGCCCCGACCTCATTACCATTGCCAAGGGTATGGGTAACGGATTCCCCATCGGCGGCGTGCTCATCGCTCCGCACTACA
>JAFYMV010000119.1 GCA_017548225.1 Bacteroidaceae bacterium
GAAGAGCGAATTCCGTCGTCTCATCGCCAGTAACATGACCGATGAGAAGATCATCATCATCTCTACTCATCAGGTGCGCGATATTGATAGTCTGCTCGACCATATCGTCATCATCGACCAGTCAAGCGTGCTGCTCAATGCGTCGAGCAACGAGATCTGCCGTCGTCTGCTCTTCACCGAGCAGCCCATCTCGGAGCCTACTGACGGGGCGCTCTTCGTGCAGCCCTCCGTAGCGGGCAACAATGTCATCTTGCCTAATGAGTTCGATGAGGAGAGCCGCTTGAACCTTGAGTTGCTCTTCAATGGGGTGTTGGCCGAGCGGGAGAAGTTTGCTCAAGTGTTTAACCGCTAACACCCACCACTATGAACAATACTTTCAGTTTCTCACGCTTCGGCAGGGTGCTGAAGCGCGACTTGGTGGAGAACCGTAAGCGATACCTCACGGCATTATTCATCTTCTTTATAGGGCTCTTGGGCTTTCAGTTGACGCAAACAAATGACTATTTATTACATTCAAGTAGAATAGAAGGAATTGATTTTTTCAATCATTATATCGATACTGTAACCATCTTCTTCTATTTTGTCTTGGCCTTGGCTCTGTGCTATTCTGCTTCCGAGATTAGCATTGCCATGAAGACTAAGGAGAAGGCAATGAATTATTTGATGATGCCCGCCACGAATCTCGAGAAGTTCCTATCACGTGTTTCTATAGCAATTGTTGGCGTTTTCATCATGGCACTTGTTGCCCTCATCCTTTCCGATGTTGTACGGATGCTTTTTCTCCCGATTTTTGACAGTGAACATGTTGTAGAGTACTATAGGTTTACCTTTCCGCAAGTAATCTCTAACTTGGGCGACCCATTCTTGGCTATGTATGAAGAAGGTGGAATTGTATGGGGAGATAAAGATAATGTCTATACCATCGTAGGATTTAGCCGCTATTTAGGATACCTGGCAGTGGCCTTCCTTACCCTTTCCATTTTGGTGATACATTCGTTCTTTGTGCTTGGCGGTTGCATTTGGCGCAAGAATGCTATGGTCAAGACCCTGCTCATTGGCTTGGTGATAATCCTGCTTGGTATATGGCTATTTGTGACGCAAATAGATTATATTATTGGGCTCTTCGATGAACTTCCTGAACTATGGTTTGAGACAGGCCATCCCGTCATGAAAACCTTAGTCCTTGTAGCTGATCTCTTATTTTTGAGCATCACCATTTTCAACTGGTGGCTCAGTTTCCGTCTCTTCTCCCGCAAGCAGATGATTCCTCGCACGCACTTCTTCGGGGGTATGCACCCGCATCACCTATTTAACAAAGCGCACTCATGAAACCAATAAATAATACCAACTCGTTTAGTCTTAAGAGGCTGGGCGCAATGCTGAAGCGCGATATCATTGCCGACGGGATGCTTTATATCGCGATATTCCTCGGCATGCTTGCGTTGATGACCTACCTTCAAGTAGATTTCTTTAATGTTGATACTAGTGATAGAGTTTCGTATTTCGAGTACTGTATTGTTAATGGATACGTTGATACGGCTATCTCTCAAGTGGCGTTCGGAATATGGAGAATCTCGCTCCCAATACTATTGGGCTATCTCTTTATCATGACAGCGACTTTGTGTAACCCGATAGCTAAGAAAAAGAGTACCATCAATTACCTGATGCTACCCGCCACATGCGCCGAGAAGTTTGTGTCGCGCATACTCATTACGGTTATTGCCACACTCGTTATGGCGGTTCTTGTATGGTACTTGTCAGACTTGATACGCATGGCCATCGTATCCACATTGCCTCGTTTTGCCAACATACCGGCCGAATGCAATATGTTTGTCGTGGATGACACATTGGCTACTTTTGGACGCTTATTTACAAAAAACTATGTTGCCCGTGAAGAAGCCGCTCTTCCACTGGTCTCTAATTATGCCTTAGTAGTATTCTATATCTACTCCCATTCACTTGTGTTGCTTGGCGCGTCTATCTTTCGCCTTTACATTGCCCGTTTTGCTCCATTCATGGGGCTTGTATACTTGCTGTTTTTGACACTCGACAACACCACAATCTACGACGATATGGTGGGAATATATCCCGCGCCAACGCTTGTAGTTTTTGCCATCCTCACCCTTTTCAACTGGTGGTTAAGCTATTATTATTTCTCCCATAAACAGATTGTGCGTCGTACGGGCTATATCATCCGCAGAAAGGAGGCCGTATGAATTTCAAAGATACCAATCCGATATACCTGCAGATAGCCGAGCGCATCTGCGACGAGATACTGCAAGGCACCTACCGCGAGGACGACCGCATCCCCTCGGTGCGCGAATATGCCGCGATGGTGGAGGTGAACGCCAATACCGTGGTGCGCACCTTCGACCACCTGCAGAGCTTGGAGATCATCTACAACAAGCGTGGTCTAGGCTACTTTGTAGCCAAGGGCGCTGCACGCCGCATCGCTAAGGAGCGTAAGCGTACCTTCCTCACCGAAGAGCTCCCCGAGCTGTTCAGCAAGATGGACACGCTGAAGATAACCTTCGACGAACTGCGCGAACTGTACGACACACGCCACCAATAAATGTCAAAGCCGTCTGCCACAAGAGACAGACGGCTCCATTTTTTCTATTCATTGGAAGCAATTTCTTCGTCGGAGCCTTTCATTTCCTGCTCCCTCCGCCCCATCAAAGGTACTCCTTGAGGAAGCGGGCTGTGTAGCTCTCCTCGTTCGTCACGATCTCTTCGGGCGTGCCTGCCATGAGCAGGCGTCCACCGCCACGGCCCCCTTCGGGACCCATGTCGATGAGGTAGTCGGCCATCTTGATGACATCGAGGTTGTGCTCGATGACGATGACCGTATTGCCCTTGTCTACGAGGCGCTGCAGCACATTCATCAGCACGCGGATGTCTTCAAAGTGCAGACCTGTGGTGGGCTCATCGAGGATATAGAGTGTGCTGCCTGTATCGCGTTTCGAGAGTTCGGTAGCGAGCTTCACGCGCTGGCTCTCACCGCCCGAGAGCGTGGTGGAGGGCTGTCCTAGCTTGATATAGCCGAGTCCTACCTCTTGCAACACCTTGATTTTGTTGAGTATGGCTGGCACATTCTCAAAGAACTCTACGGCGCGGTTGATGGTCATGTCGAGCACATCGGCAATGCTCTTGCCCTTGAAGCGCACCTCCAGTGTCTCGTGATTGTAGCGCTTGCCTCGGCACACCTCGCAGGGCACGAGCACATTGGGCAGGAAGTTCATCTCTACATTCTTGTAGCCATTGCCCAAGCAGGCCTCGCAGCGTCCGCCGCTGACATTGAAGGAGAAGCGTCCGGGCTTGTAGCCGCGTATCTTGGCCTCGGGCAACGACACGAAGAGGTTGCGTATATCGCTGAACACTCCCGTATAGGTGGCTGGGTTGGAGCGCGGCGTGCGTCCCAGCGGCGACTGGTCTACACACACCACCTTGTCTATATGCTCTAGTCCCTCGATGCGCTCATAGGGCAGCGGCTCGCGCAGCGAGCGGTAGAAGTGCTTCGAGAGGATGGGCTGCAAGGTGTCATTGATGAGTGACGACTTGCCCGAGCCGCTGACACCTGTGACGCAGATGAGCGTGCCCAGCGGGAAGTCTACATCTACTCCCTTGAGGTTGTTGCCCGTAGCTCCCTTGATGGAGAGCAGGTTGCCATTGCCCTTGCGGCGTATGGCAGGCACCTCGATCTTCATCTCTCCATTGAGGTATTGCGAGGTGAGCGTGTGTGTGCGCAGCATCTCTTCGGGCGTACCCATGAAGACCACCTCACCTCCCTTTCGGCCTGCCATAGGACCGAGGTCGATGATGTGGTCGGCAGCGAGCATCATATCCTTGTCGTGCTCTACCACGATGACCGTGTTGCCCATGTCGCGCAACGACTTGAGCGAGTCGATAAGGCGCTCGTTGTCGCGCTGGTGCAGTCCGATGCTCGGCTCGTCGAGGATGTAGAGCACATTGACCAGCTGCGAGCCTATCTGCGTGGCAAGGCGTATGCGCTGGCTCTCGCCACCCGAAAGCGTCATCGATGAGCGCGCCAGCGACAGGTAGTCGAGTCCCACATCGAGGAGGAACTTCAGGCGTGTATTGATCTCCTTGAGTATTTCGTAGGCAATCTTCTGCTGGTTTCCCGTGAGCGAGTCGATAGCTTCGGTCGTCCAGGCGTAGAGGTCGCTGATGTCCATCGTAGCGAGCTCGTGTATGTTCTTGCCCAAGATGCGGTAGTGCAGCGCCTCCTTGTTGAGTCGTGCGCCATGACACTCGGGACATACGGTGGTAGCCGAGAACTGCTCCACCCACTTCTGCTGGGCAGCGGTAGGCTCCACATCGATATCGTTGAGGAAGTACTTGACCAGTCCGTCGTAGGAGAGGAACATGTCTGACTCCTCCAGGATGGTGGTCTTCACTTTGATGCGTTCGGGGCAACCGTAGAAGATCTCCTCAATGACCCCTTCGTCCATCTCCTCGATGGGCGTTTTCAGTGTATGCTCGTAGCGGGCGAGCAGCGCCTCTATCTCGCGGAAGATGAGCGTATTCTTATAGGCTCCCAGCGGCACGATGGCTCCCTTGTGTATCGAGAGCGACTTGTCGGGGATGAGCTTGTCAATGTCAAGCTGCGTCACATGTCCCAGTCCCTTACACTTGGGGCAGGCACCCTGTGGCGAGTTGAACGAGAAGTTGTGCGGTGCTGGCTCCTTGTAGGCCAGTCCTGTCACGGGGCACATCAGTCGCTTGCTGTAGTGGCGCACCTCGCCGCTCTCCTTGTCGAGCAGCATGATGAGCCCTTCGCCCTGCTGCATGGCATTGGCCACGCTCTCGCGCAGACGGCGGTCGTCCTTGTCGTCCAC
>JAFYMV010000020.1 GCA_017548225.1 Bacteroidaceae bacterium
ACACGCTGGATTGACTGGATGACGATACGCTTGGCCTCCTTGTTGGCAGTCAGCTTGGCGTCGTCTATGATATCATTGATGTATGATGCAGCCTGCGACTTGGCCTCCTCCTTCAACGACTCTACAAGCTGTTCGCGTGCCACATCGGCAGAGAGTCCGCTAATCGTTTCGAGGCGCTGACGCTCCTCGGCCTTCATCGCATCCAACTCGGCCTGCTTGTCATTGACAATCTGCAACTGACTATCAAGATTTGCCTTGATGGTATCAATCTCATTGCGGCGGCGCTGATTCTCGCTCTGCTGCTGGTTGAGCTGTAGCTCACGCTGCTTGATACGGCTCTCGGCCTGTTGCAACTTCTGGCTACGGATAGCCACCTCTTTCTCTAATTCGGCCTTTTTATTAAGGAATTTCTCCTTCACTTCGAGGAGTTTGTTTTTCTTCATCACCTCTCCCTGTGCTTCAGCCTCGGCCAACAAACGCTTTGCCTTGGACTTCGCACCCGAAAAAGCGATAAAGTAACTGAGTGCAGCACCTATGATGAGTCCTGCCGCTCCGACAATTACCGGTATTAACGCTGTCATGGTTTTTTTAAATTACTTAATTTATTTATAAAAAATCGCACTACCTCACAACGCAAAGAACAAAAACATGTGCTTTGACGCCTCAGTAGTGCGTGGTTATACTTAAAATAATATGTATAAATCAAATGTGTTCCTCATTGTCGGCAAGAAAGTCGTCGAGCATGTCATCCAGCTCTTTGAACTTATCCTGGAAAGGTCGGGTATCGGTGCGCATCTTCTCTTGCTGATACAACACTCCTATATGGAGCGCCACCATGGAGAGGTATTTCTCGGTAGTCTGCCCCGGGAAATGCTCCCGATACACATTCAATTTATCATCGATGTGCCTTATCGCCTTGCGGATAGCCTCCTCCTCTTTAGGGTCAATCCTCAAAAAGAAGGTCATCCCGGCAATAATCACCTTTATTCGCAGTCGGTCGGTCGGCGTCATAGCGTATCATCATTTTGCCCCGAGGCATTGAGTAGTGCTATGCACCTTTCCACTTCACGCACTAACTTTGACAATCGTTCCCGTGTCTCCCCTATTTCAGAGTCGCCCACACTGATTATCTTGGCCAGTTTGAGGTCTGTATAAGATGCGGTCAGCTCATCGTATTGCTCACGCACTTTGGCCAGCTCGGCAGATTGGAGGTCTAACTGTCTGCGCAAATCGGCATTCTCCGCCGACAATTGCGTATAAGCTCCCATCAATCGGTTTAGCTTCGATTCAAAGTTTTCGATCACAAATCCATTTGCTTCCGGCATCATAACCAAACTTCGTTACAAATGTAGCCTTTTTTCGACAAAATCAAAACTCTTTGCCGAAAAAAGTGCCCTACAAACCCTAAAAAGGCTTATTCGCTCTTCTTTTTAGGCTCTTTTTTAGCCAAACGGATAACATTGAACACAAAGTCTGTCATCCACTGACCGGTGTAGCCGAGCGCATGCTGCAACTGGCGCACCTCGCCCACAGCCTTGAACATGGCTGCATCCTTCCAGTCATTCTTGGTGAGGATGTTGTTTATAGCCACCTCTGTCTGCGCATAGAGCATCTTCTTGAACGGAATGCGCATGGTATACTTCATCTCATTGCTCACGGCCATCATCAAGCTTTCATTGAAGCGCTGAAACTGGAAGAAGTAGCCATTCACCATGTTTACATTGCGGCAGTTCTTTTTGATAGAGGCATCAATCTCCTTGAAGAAACCCTCGCCAAGACCATAAGCCTGCATCAACATCTTCTTGCAGCGCGACTTCTCTGCCACACCCAACTTGTTGTTTTGTGTAGCCACCTTCAATGTGCGCTTAAACATAGCCAAGTCGGGCAGCATATTGATATTGCTGATACCCAAATTGCCTGCCATTACTGCTTGATAATATACACGAATGAGGGTCATGAAATCCTCGATTCCACCGACTTTTGTCTCTTCGTTTACTGCTTTCTTGCGAAATAAATTACCTAAAATACCCATAGTTACTTAATTTTCGCGCAAAAGTACACAAAAGTTTAGAGTTGAGCAAACTTGAGTGCGTTTTGTTCTTTTTGCTAACGGATTAAACGCCTTTTCCACCCCAAAGCCTCGGACACCCGCAAAATTAATCACAAAAAATATGAAGTATGGGAAATATATACTAACTTTGCAGCATAATATGAATAGTTGTATACATCCAGATTGTATGAAAAATTTTAAACTTTTGTTATTATCAGGATTGATTGCCTTGGCTTCTTGTACATCATACAAGAAAGTCCCCTATCTGCAAAATAGCGCAGAGATTGACACAACCGTAGTGTCAGAGTTTTATGACGCTCGCATACAACCAAAGGACATGCTGACGATTACTGTGAGCAGCGAGAAACCTGAAGCTGCTATCCCCTTTAACCTGACCGTGCCAACCGCAATGTCAGCGACTGGCAGCAGAAGCCTATCTTCGCAACCCGTATTGCAGACCTACCTGGTAGGCAATGATGGATGTATCGACTTCCCCACCTTGGGCAAGCTGCAGATAGCAGGCATGACAAAGGGTGAGGTGGAAGAGATGATCAAGGAACGCATCAAGTCAAACTTTACCACAGAGCCCATCGTTACCGTGCGCATGGCAAACTACAAGGTTACCGTGTTGGGTGAGGTAAACTCTCCTGGCGTGAAAACAATCGCTAACGAAAAGGTCAACATCTTGGAAGCTGTGGCGATGGCTGGAGACCTTACCATATTCGGTGAGCGCGATGGCGTGAAACTCATCAGAGAGAACGCTGACGGCACCAAAAAGATTGTCCCCATCGACCTCAATGACGCTAACATCATCTATTCGCCCTACTACTATTTGCAGCAGAACGACATCTTATATGTAGAGCCCAACAAGGCTAAAGCACGCAACTCTGATGTCAGCGGCATGACCTCAATGTGGTTCTCGGCAACCTCGTTGCTGATGGCTGTGATCACCTTTGTATTAAACCTTTTATAATCTATAGAATATGATTGACGAAAATTTGAATATAAATCAGTTCGAAGATGAAGAAAGCGGATTTGACATCAAGTCCGTATTGGTAAAGTTGTTGATTAACTGGAAGTGGATTGTCCTTTCTGTGGCAGTGTGCCTATGCGGTGCAAAGTTCTACCTGCAGAAACAAACTCCTGTGTACAGAGTACAAGCCACAATCATGATCAACGATGGACAAAAGGGGTCGTTCCAAAATCAGATGCAGACCTTCCAGCAGGACTTCGGTATCATGAGTACCACTAGCGGACTCGACAATGAGATTGAGGTACTCCGTTCAAAGTCCGTCATCAAACAGGCAGTGATGGACCTGGGCCTTCACACAAAGTACAGTATCGACAATGGTCGTTTCAGACCTGCCACTACCCTTTATGGAGCGTATCCTATCGAGGTTAAGATTGCAAGAGAAGACTTGGAGCGCTTGAGCTCGGGCATCTCTTTCCAAATCACCCAACCCAATGCATCGTCATTCGTGATCGCCTATAATCGCCACGACAAGGAGACTGGCGAGATGGTAGAGATCAAGGAGGAGGTGACCTCATTGCCATATATCTTGAACACTCACATCGGCCGATTGGTACTTGACAAAGGCGAGATGCGTCCTCTCAACCCCGACCAGAAGCTTACGGTATCTATCCTCCCTCCGCTTCTCGTAGCAAGAGGCTGCGCAGGTAGTTTGAGCATTGAGCCCACATCAAAGACTACTTCAATCGCCCGCATCTCATATTTGGATATAAACAAGCGCCGAGGCGTTGACTTTGTCAATCAGCTCGTAACAGCGTATAACCGCGAGAACAACAACGATAAGAACATCGTTGCGATGAAGACCGAAGAATTTATTGAAAAGCGTCTTGCCAAGGTTTCTGCCGAATTGGACGAAGCCGAAGAGCAAGTGGCACAGTTCAAGCGTTCTTCAGGTTTGGTCAACTTGTCCGGTGATGCCCAACGAGTTATTCAAGGTAGCTCGGAGTATGAGAAGCAACAAGCCGAGGTGGTTACTCAATTGAAGCTCATCAGCTTCTTGAAGGAATACATCAATGACCCCAAGAACAACTTGCAGCCCATCCCTGTCAATGTAGGATTGGCAGATGCCAGCCTGTCTGCACTCATTGGACGATACAATGAGATTGTAATGGAGCGTAGCGACTTGTTGCGTACAGCCAGCGAGAACAACCCCGCTGTAGCTGATGCCACCGCAATGGCAAACCTGATGGCTGCAACAATCAAGACTTCAATAGAATCTCTGCAAAGCTCACTCAATATCAGAAAGGAAGATTTTGAGCGACAGGCCAAGAAGTATGACTCAAAATTAGGTGATGCTCCCACACAAGAAAAGGTATTGGCTGGATACAAGCGCCAGTTGGATGTGAAGTCTGGTCTTTACATGATGTTGCTGCAAAAGAGAGAGGAGAACTCTATCGCCTTGGCCGCAACTGCCGACAATGCCAAGTTGATTGATGCAGCAATCGCCTATGACGCTCCCGTATCTCCCAACCGCCGCATGATATGGCTCGTTGCCCTTGCTTTGGGAATAGCTCTTCCCATTGCCATCATCTACCTGAAAGAGCTCCTTCGCTACAAGATTGAAGGTAGAAACGACCTTGAGAAACTGACCAAAGTGCCCGTACTTGGCGATGTAGC
>JAFYMV010000120.1 GCA_017548225.1 Bacteroidaceae bacterium
ACGTAACTGCGACGACTACGGTATCGCTTGCTGCGTATCATACCAGGCTATCGGTAAGCAGATCCAGTTCTTCGGTGCACGTGCCAACCTCGCCAAGGCGCTCTTGCTCGCTATCAACGGCGGTCGTTGCGAGAACACCGGTACCGTAATGGTGAAGGGTATCCCCGTACTCACCAGCGACGAGCTCAAGTTCGAGGAGGTAATGGCTAACTATAAGAAGGTGCTCACCGAAATCGCTCGCGTATACAACGAGGCAATGAACATCATCCACTACATGCACGACAAGTACTACTACGAGAAGGCTCAGATGGCATTCATCGACACCAACCCCCGTATCAACTTGGCTTACGGTGCTGCAGGTCTCTCTATCGTGCTCGACTCACTCTCAGCTATCCGCTACGCTAAGGTAACTGCTAAGCGCAACGAGATTGGTTTGACCGAGTCATTCGACATCGAGGGCGAGTTCCCCTGCTTCGGTAACAACGATGACCGTGTTGACCAGCTCGGTGTAGACCTCGTATACTACTTCTCTGAAGAGTTGAAGAAGCTCCCCGTATACAAGAACGCACGCCCCACACTCTCACTCCTCACCATCACCTCTAATGTGATGTACGGTAAGAAGACAGGTGCTACACCTGACGGTCGTGCCAAGGGTATCGCCTTCGCTCCCGGTGCTAACCCCATGCACGGACGCGACAAGAATGGTGCCGTTGCATCACTCGCTTCTGTAGCTAAGCTCCGCTATCGCGACTCACAGGACGGTATCTCTAACACCTTCTCAATCATTCCGAAGTCACTCGGTCCTACCGCTGAAGAGCGCATCGAGAACCTCGTGACCATGATGGATGCTTACTTCACCAAGGGTGCACACCACCTCAATGTGAATGTGCTCAACCGCGACATGCTCATGGACGCTATGGAGCATCCCGAGAAGTATCCGCAGCTCACCATTCGCGTATCGGGCTACGCTGTTAACTTCATCAAGCTCAGCCGCGAGCACCAGCTTGAGGTTATCAGCCGCTCATTCCACGAGAGAATGTAATGGCCTCCCCCTTGCCCCTCCCAAGGAGGGGTGACTCGGAGTCAGACAAAGAAAGTAATAACTAATTTAAAGAGAATCCTCTTATCCGCGATGTCGGAAAGCCCCTCTTCGGGAGGGGTTGGGGAGGCCTCTCTAATTATCAATATGATAAGCGTACACTCCTACGAAAGTATGGGGACATTCGACGGGCCGGGTCTCCGGCTCGTCGTTTTCTTACAAGGCTGTCCCTTCCGTTGCCTCTATTGTGCAAACCCCGACACCATTGACCTACAAGGTGGCAAGGCCACCCGCCCCGAAGATATCGTCCATATGGCGGTAGATCAGAAGCCCTTCTTCGGCAAGCGTGGCGGTGTAACCTTCTCTGGTGGCGAGCCCACCGTACAGGCCGAAGCCCTCGTGCCCCTCGTGCGCAACCTCAAGAGTCATGGCATACACACCTGTATCGACTCTAACGGTGGCGTGTGGAATAAACATGTAGAGGAACTCCTCAGCGAGATTGACCTCGTATTGCTTGACATCAAGCAGTTCAACCCCGAGCGCCATCGCCAGCTCACTGGCCGTAGTAACGAGCAGACCCTGCGCACCGCAGCATGGCTCGAAGAGCACGACCACCCCTTCTGGCTCCGCTATGTCCTCGTACCCGGCTATAGCGATATGGAAGAAGATATCCGCGCCCTGGGCGAAGCACTCGGCAAGTACAAGCAGATACAGCGCGTAGAGATACTCCCCTACCACCGCTTCGGCGTACACAAGTGGGAAGCTATGGGATGGAAGTACGAGCTCGAAGAGGTAAAGGAAAATACACGCGAGCAGCTTGACCGTGCCGAACAGCTCTTCAAAGAATACTTCCCCACCGTGATTGTCAACTAGTGTTTAATCTTAAAACCACATTACATGAAAAAAATTACCCTATTCCTGCTCACTATGGTCATGTATTGCACAATGGCCATTGCACAAAACAATTCCTACACCCGAGCCATCACGACCGATTACCCCTTCGAACTCACTACCGATGCATCGAAGCCCGTGCTGTACTTTATCTTTAGCGGCCGCGATAGCAAAGGAGGAACAGAACTGACCTATGTATTTCAGAACAGCATACCCTGGGGAGACACAGAGTATAAGTTGCAAATTATGCGTAAAGACCCCAGAAACTTCCCCGACCAACTTTGGTACTTCATGGAAGGCGAGGACGGCCTCATGATCATCTCGTTGGAGGGCCATCGCATGATTACCGTAGCTTCTACCACCGATGGCACCAAGTGCATACAGATGCAAACTGCCGAGGAGCGCACCAATACCTACTACACATGGAAGCTTGACCTCACGGATGACTGCTACGCCTTCAAGACATCCGACGAAAAGACCTACCTCAGCCACAATGGCAACTGGGCAACCTCGGGCGCCCAAATGGGTCTTTACAATGCCAATGGGCACAATGACGAAGGCTCACGCGTATTCTTCCAGGTACTACCCATCGAAGACTACCCCGCAGGAATCATCCCCACCGTAGCTCCCCAACAAGTTAAGGGCATATACACCCTCACCGGACTACGCATCAACAGCATCACCTCACCGGGACTCTACATCATCGACGGCAAGAAAGTCGTTGTCAGCAATCCCCGCATGTAAAAGTACCTTACCGCAAAGGTTATGTCGCTACATAATCTTTGCGGTATCATAATAAAGACACATTAAACTATGCAATCCACCCCACCCGATAAGGCCCTCTCACCGTGGCTTTCGCTACTACCCATCGCCATCCTCGTGGCTCTGCTCGCCCTCACCATATCCATATTCGGCAGCGACGCTCTCGGTGGCGGTAGTCAAGTGTCCCTACTCATGGCCACAGGCGTATGCGTACTCATCGGTATGGGCGTATTGCGCCGTCCGTGGGCTGCGTTCGAGGAAGCCATGACCCGCAACATCAGCGGCGTAGGCACAGCCATCATCATCCTACTCATCATCGGCGCCCTATCTGGAGCCTGGGTCGTGAGCGGTGTAGTGCCCACCCTCATCCATTACGGTATACAGGTCATACACCCCGATTTCTTCCTCTTGTGCACCTGCATCATCTGTGCCATCGTATCTGTAATGACAGGCAGTTCGTGGACCACCATTGCTACCATCGGTATAGCCCTCATGGGTATCGGCAAGGCACAAGGCTTCCACGAAGGTTGGATTGCCGGTGCCATCATCTCTGGCGCCTACTTTGGCGACAAGGTATCACCCCTCTCCGACACCACCGTGCTCGCTGCGTCCACCACAGGCACTCCCCTCTTTACCCACATCCGCTACCTGATGTACACCACCATACCCTCCATGGTACTGGCCCTCATCATCTTCGGCGTAGCAGGACTCTCACACGAAGCGGCCGACACCTCACACATCGCCCTCTTCACCGAGACCCTTGATAGCAAGTTTACCCTCACCCCCTGGCTACTGCTCGTGCCCATCGCCACAGGTATTCTCATCGCCAAGCGCGCGCCCTCACTCATCACCCTCTTCCTCTCTACTCTGCTCGCTGTCATCTTCGCCGTCATCTTCCAGCCCCAACTACTCACCGAGATAGCAGGCAATGCCGGTGGCGGATGGGTAGACAGCGTCAAGGGCATCTTCACCATGCTCTTCGGGTCCACCCAACTCGAGACAGGCAGTGCCGAAGTCAACGAGCTCATTGCCACGCGCGGTATGTCGGGCATGATGGATACCATCTGGCTCATCATCTGCGCCATGTGCTTCGGAGGCGCCATGGCTGCAGGCGGCATGATTGAAGGCATCACCCGCCTTCTCACCCGCTTTACCCACAATCGCACTAGCATGGTAACCTCTACCGTAGCGTCAGGGCTCTTCTTCAATATAGCCACTGCCGACCAGTACATCTCCATTATCCTCACCGGCAACATGTTCAAGGACATCTACCATCGCAACGGTTACGAGAGCCGTCTCTTGAGCCGCACCACCGAAGATGCCGTCACCGTAACCTCCGTGCTCATCCCCTGGAACACCTGCGGTATGACCCAAGCTACCATACTCGGTGTAGCCACTCTCACCTACCTCCCCTACTGCTTCTTCAACCTCATCAGCCCCCTGATGAGCATCCTCGTGGCATGGACAGGATATAAGATTATCCGAAAGAAGGATGTGAGCGTTGAGCAACGAGATGCGAACTCATACTTGAGACAATAAAATAAAGGCCAGTACGTACTGGCCTTCACTTTTATGTAGAGCTCACTCATGGAGACAAGAGTTCCTTACTTCCTACAACTCATTACGAATTTATGGTTTGTAACACACCGCACATCTCATGCATCTTACGGCAAAAAGACGTAGGCAGCATCGTAGAGATAGGCATATCCTATCGAGATCTTACCAGAAGTGTTATCCTGCAAAACCGATCAAGACACTTGGCTATCTCTCATCGGCATCATCCAACAGGGTCAAGGTGCAATGGTCGGGCTGGCGTAGTACCATAGGCAAGATATAGTCACGGCATATAGAAGAAATGGCCTTCAGTCAGACTCAATCTTGTTGTTTCCCTACAAACCGCTCATAAAAACGGGTCAGCACATCAATGAACTCATCGGGTAAGCGCTTCAGCACTTCCGCTTTGATATGCCCTGGCACACCACCATAATAGGCTTCAGCAATAGCACCGGTGATGGCTCCCATCGTATCTGCATCACCACCTAGAGAGATGGTCAGGCGAACGGCACTCTCATAGTCGGTGCTCTCCAAGAATGCGATGATGGACTCTGGGACTGTGCCTTGGCAACTTCCGTCAAATTGATAGATGGGGCGTATCTCATCACAAGTACGACGGAGGTCGTAGCCAAACGCGCCCTCAATGTAATCCTTTATATACTCCTTGCTTTTCCCCGTTCGAGCCAGATAGATACAAGCCGCGGTAGCCTGTGCTCCCTTGATGCCTTCGGGGTGATTGTGAGTAATCTCAGCACTCTGCTTGGCCGCTTCCAAGGTCTCTTCTAATGTATCAAATGCCCAACCTACAGGACTAACGCGCATGGCCGATCCATTGCCCCAGCTACCATAAGGCTGAGGGTCATCACTCCAAAGCCAATCCTTGAACATGCCTCCATACCCAGCTGTAGGATAACGATGGCCGTACTCTTGCATGATACCGAGCAAACTATCACCCGAAAGTAGCCAATCAGCATTGGCTACGGTCATTACGGTATCATCGGTATATTCAGAGTAATCACTAAAAAGAGGAAATGTAGTACCTTTATAAGATCTGAATTCAAACACAGAACCAATCACATCGCCCGCTATCGCCCCCAACAAGCAATCTATCTTCACCTCGGGGCTTGCTATCATCATAGTCTTCTTGTCCTCCTTACCCTCAAAGCACTTCAGCAATACCCTACCGAATAGGTCATCTTCCGCCACCTCATTGAAGAGAGTCATGCAGGAACGCAGTTTGATGGTGTCAATACCACCAAATATCTCATCAGCCGACTTTTCGGATTGCAGCACGGCAGTAGTAATCTCACGCAGGCGCGCACCGAGTATGGGATGAGCAAGATAAGCACGGGCCTCGTCGATACCATCAAGTCCATAGTATATAGACTTGTTGCTATGTCCCAATCCCTTCAGCTGGGGAAAGATGTACCATATCCAGTGACTCACCTTGCGGCCATTCTTCACCTCCTCCAAAGCGCGGGGGTACATACGCTCTTGAGCTACGACGAAGCGCTCCAGCGAATGGTCGAGTCGTGGCTTCGGTTCGGGTTTGGCAGGCTCCTTCTTCTTGAATAGGGATAGTAGTGCATTAATGGCTTTCATGACTTGCGGTATCTTTATCGGTCTCGTTCTGCTTATCTTGTTCACGGCATTTGCGGATATGCTCCAGTTCTCCCTTAGCAAAGTCCACATCCATGTCGTTATTGATCATGTAGTTGGCATGGTTCTCGGCTTCGTCCCACTTCTTGTATTCCACAAGAAGGAATAGGTAGCGGCGTTGGAAGAACTGATACATAGGCATCAGACGCTCTATCTCAGCTTCGTTGGCGTTCATTTTTTCGCGTATATCATTGATGTACGATACCACGAGTTGTAATGCGCTGAGGTCACGCATATTGCAGAGACAATTGATAAACTCTTGTATATAATCTATGCGGTCAGAACTCTTGGCAATGTTAAGGTAATAGCAAGCTCTAACATTCATGCCAAGGTCTGCGTAGATAAAACCAATATAGTAACTAACATCAAAGAATAGTGCTTTCAAATCCTCATGCCACTCATTAATCGGTAAAAAACGGAATGCATTGAACACACGATTGAAATAGCACAAAGCCTGATAATAGCATCGGTTGTTGAAATATTTCTTACCCCAATAGAGGTCCGATTGTATAGTCGGATTAGTATGTGCAACGGCCAGGCGCTGCTCATCGGTAAGTTCATTCTTCTTACCACTATTCACCTTGTCCATGGCATCGTCAATCATATACTTTACCTCCCATGCGGCCTTATCCTCGTCGCTCAATCGCACTTCGAGCATGGTGCGACTGCTCAATCGAACACGATTATCCATAAACTTGTCCAGCTCGCTACCCGAACGCACCACATTGACGATATAGTAGAGGGTGGTATCGGTAGAACTCTTGGCTTTGGTGAGGTTGACAAAGAGCTCTTGCTGCTCAAACTCGTAGATGAGCACGATGCTGCCCAGCGTGGTGGGCTGCGGGTGCTGACGGATGTAGTCGCGAACATCAAAGGCCATGATGGCGCTGATATCGGTGAGGTGCTCTACCCTATCGCCATGCATGATCTTCATGGAGAGCAGGCAGCCGAAATCTACATTCTCGTAGAGCTGCACGAGGCGGGGTACCGAGAGGAATGTAGTGGTGTTGTCTTCAGCAACTTCATCCGTATGGCGACCCTCCAGTCTACGGCTGATTATTGAGAGTTTGCTATCAAAGGTCGCGTTATTGAAGAAGACTGCATCCTTCTCCTTATTCTCGCGAATAGCTTTATCCAAACTTTCGGAAAACTCGCGTCCCAACACAAAGGCGTGTGACAAGATTGTTTGCAACTCTTGCTTCATCTGCTCCAAGTCGCCCACAGATGAGAACAAGCGATCAAGGCTGGCCGTAATGGTGGGAGTACCATCTTCACGCGTCGCCCCCATAGCGATGGTGCAGTTCCAGGCACTCTGCTTGAGATGAACCTCATTGGCTGATGCATAGGCCTTGTACAGATGCTCGTGCTCACACTCCTTGAAATGGAAGTAGTTGATATTGACCCACTGCGAATCGCGACGGAAGACAAAGTCGAAGTATCCGCCTTGATACTCCACCGTGTAGGTGTGATATGCTCCACCCTCACTCTCATAATCGGCCTTCAAAACCGCACCCAGTGCGCTGAAGATATCGCTGGGGGTCTGCTTATACGCCCTGCCAAGAGATGGGGCAGAAAGACTCTTTATACCCTTGTAAACCAACACAATCAACGCATACAAGGCGGTAGATCCACCCCATAGGAATATCGTATGCCAGATTGTCCATTCAGGACGGAACAAACTGAACAGTATGCCTATGACACAGTCTGTCCACCACAGGAATGACCACACACCATAGGCAAGGCGTTTCGTTTCCTTATGCAAACCAAACCATTTCGTTTCTTCCAATGTAATGTATATCACAGAGGCCACAAATGGCAACGATACAATTAAAGCTATTAACATAAATTCTTTATTAATCTAAATGAAACAAATCATTTTTTCAGCCCCCCGCAGCTTGCAGATGACCTTGACCATGAGCAGCATGATGGATGAGGCTATACCGCCCAGCAAGCTGGTGCAATAAGCTACATTGCCCAACCAGTAGAAAAGATAGCTGTGAAACCATTGATTGGGGGTATCAACGATATTGTCGCAGATACGCCATCTACTCGGGCCGGGGAGGTTGTTACTAAAGACATACCATATGCCGATGACGGCAAACACGAGCAGGGTGGCGATCCACCAATGCCACGACTCTCTCTTGAGCAGGGCGTACACAACCTTGAGCGCGGAGTATATGACCACCGCCATACCCAATGGCTCGAGGTCAAAGATTAGGAAAATCCACAGGATGCAGCCCGCAAGGATGAGCGCAAGGATGCCGATATACCTTAACACCTCAAGCACAACCTGCCCGAAGGTACACCCCTTGCCTACACGATACACCCGCAGACAGCGCTTGATGAAGCACTCTACGACATTGACCACTAGGATGTCAAATGCCAAGAAGATACCCATTACTGCACCATCGCCCATGAAACTCCAGAGGCTACCATAGTCAGCGAAGACGAACATGATCCCACTCCAACAGGCACCCACAACTACCGACGCGAGAAGAACAACCAACCACCAACGCCAAATATTGCGCTGCTTATAATCTCTCATTGCCTTAATATACTTTGTAATGCTAATCATCACGATATCTTAATTATCTTGATTTACAGTGTCAAGGTTTGTGCCAGCGAGCGCATGTAAACTTGTTTACAATGCTCAGCGAGCACAGCCAAAGCTCAAAGACGGAGTCTTTAACAGACAAGGTTTGAATCAAAGCTCACCAGCCGTAGACGCGATAATATGGCACATATTGCGTCTTGTGGGCATGGTAGTCGTAGAGGTTGTCGCACTCGCCCCGCACGAGCCGTCCCTTCCGCGTGTCGGGGTATTGCAGGGCTATCGTCTTGAAGTTGCAGAGCTGGTAGTGAATATCAGCGGCAGCCTCATCGGTAGCTATACTGCAGGCAAGCTCTATCACCTGGTGTGTGCGTTCTCTAGCTGCTAATGCTGGGGGCTCTTCCGTCCAGTCACGCTTCTCACACACCTGACCATAGTAGCTACTGCCCGCGTAGTACTGCGTCAATGCCCAGCAGCGCTCGAAGGAGTTCTTTATTCCGATGGCATAGCGCACCATCATCTGCGCCTTGCGGTTGGAGTCTTGCATGGTAGAGATGTCTTGTTCCAGTGAATGCATCTCACGGGCAAACCTATACCTAAAGTCATCATCGTCATAGTATGAGGGACGGCCTGAAAAGTGTAGGTAGGGATCTAGCACAAAGGGGTCGTAATTCGTATATACATTGTGGTGATACTGGTATTGCTTGCTCACCTTGCCCAGATACTCCACTGCCTCGCGGTAGCGCATATGGCGCAGGCACTGGGTGCCGAGGATGTCGTAGAGGTAGTCGTCATTGATGTATCCGCGTGCATTGAGAAACTTGTCGAACGCGCTCTTCGGAGCATGCACATTGCCGACATAGGCGATGGCTGCATCGAGCCCGATGCTATCTATCATCTCAAAGAAGTGGCTACGATAGTCGTAATCGTTATAGTGCTTCGCCGAATAGCGATACTCCTCCATCGAAATGGTGGTTGGCTTATACCTCTCATCAGCCTTATCGTAGTAATACGATGACTGTTGGTCGACAACACCTAACATGCGGTTGCTGGCCATATTGGCCAACTGCAGGGCGCGGGTGGTATGGCCTGCTGCCAACATGCGCGGACACACTTCGGCCAAGAGGATACGGCGCATCATGTCGTTCCAGTAGTAGTAGCTCTCACAAAGGGGCAACTTATAGCCATGCGATGTGGCCTCACGCACCTCGTCGGTGAGGTTATGGACGAGCTTATCATCGAGCCACTTCAACTGCTCGAAGAGACGCTTTTCATACGCGGCATCGTAGGTGCTCAACTTGCTGTCGAGGTACATGCGGAGCACCATGATGGACTCTTTCATGTAGCTGCTCGACTCGATTCGCGTGGTTTGAGTCAGCAGTTTAGAAGCTGTCTTGGGATCGCCCTTCAGGTCGGACAGAAAGGCTGCCGTATAGTACCACATGGCCTGTGTGCTCGAGGGACCTTTCTTGGCCATGTTTAGCGAGAGCGAATAGAGCTTGTCGAGGTCTTCATTGTCCCCAGCGGGCTCATCGTAAAACTGGGAGAAATAGTTTCCTGAAGGCTCTAACATTCTCACATACTCCTGCAGCGCTCGGGGGATATAGGCGCTACGGGGATTGTGCTCACACACGAGGAACAATGCGTCAATATTG
>JAFYMV010000121.1 GCA_017548225.1 Bacteroidaceae bacterium
AATATGAACGAACAACTATTTTCAACTCTTCCGTACAAAGTGGCCGACATGTCATTGGCCGATTTTGGACACAAAGAAATAGACATGGCCGAGCATGAAATGCCGGGATTGATGGCGCTACGCGAAAAGTATGCCGAGAGCCAACCACTTAAGGGCGCTCGCGTAATGGGCTCGTTGCACATGACCATTCAAACCGCAGTACTCATCAAGACTCTCAAGGCTTTGGGTGCCGAGGTGCGTTGGTGCTCATGCAACATCTACTCCACACAGGACCATGCTGCTGCGGCAATTGCTGACCTTGGAGTTCCCGTATTTGCATGGAAGGGTGAAAATCTTGCCGACTACTGGTGGTGCACCTTGCAGGCGCTGAACTTTGGCGATGGTATGGGTCCCAATATGATTGTTGACGATGGTGGCGATGCTACACTGATGATTCATCTCGGCGTAGATGCCGAGAAGGATGCTTCGGTACTTGACACTCCTTCAGGAGGTGAGGATGAGGCCGAGTTGAAGGCTATCCTCAAGCGTGTGCTCGCTGAGCAGCCTGGTCTGTGGACCGCAATGGCCAAGGAGGTGCGCGGTGTATCTGAAGAGACTACCACTGGTGTGCATCGCTTGTATCAGATGAAGGAAGAGGGTAAGTTGTTGTTCCCCGCCTTTAATGTTAATGACTCGGTTACCAAGAGCAAGTTTGACAATCTTTATGGCTGTCGCGAATCGTTGGCTGATGGCATCAAGCGTGCTACTGATGTAATGATTGCCGGTAAGGTGGCTGTAGTATGCGGCTATGGCGATGTAGGCAAGGGCTGTGCGCACAGCCTCCGCTCATACGGAGCTCGCGTGCTCGTAACCGAAATTGACCCCATTTGCGCATTGCAGGCTGCTATGGAGGGCTTCCAGGTGGTAACCATGGAGGAGGCTTGCTCACAAGGTAATATCTTCGTAACTACTACAGGTAACATCGATATCATTCGTATTGACCATATGACCGCGATGCCCGACCAAGCTATCGTGTGCAACATCGGCCACTTTGATAACGAGATACAGGTAGAGGCGCTAAAGAATTTCCCTGGTATCCGCCGCGAGAATGTAAAGCCTCAAGTAGACCGCTACTATTTCCCAGACGGACACAGCATCATCTTGCTTGCTGATGGTCGTCTCGTAAACCTCGGTTGCGCTACTGGTCACCCCTCATTCGTCATGAGCAACTCTTTCACCAATCAGACTTTGGCACAGATTGAGCTTTTCGGCAAGGACTATCCTATTGATGTATATCGCTTGCCCAAGCATCTTGATGAGGAGGTTGCCCGCCTTCACCTTGAGCAGATTGGCGTACACCTCACCACACTCACCCAAGCGCAAGCTGACTATATCGGTGTAAAGGTAGAGGGTCCCTACAAAGCTGAACACTACAGATATTAATCAGAGTTAAGAGTGAAAAGTGAAGGCTAAAAGTGGGCATCCACGATATTGGTACTTCACTTTTTACTCTTAGCACTTTTCTTTTTACTCCTATGAATTCCGTTTGTGTATATTGTGCATCAAGCACACAGATTGACGAAAAATACTTTCGCGCAGCCGAAGAATTGGGTACATTAATCGCCCAAAAAGATTTACGCCTCATCACTGGCGCAGGCCGAATGGGACTGATGAACACCGTAGAGGAAGCAGCATTGGCTGCCGGAGGTAAAGTTACGGGTATCATCCCTACTTTCATGGTCAAGGAGGGCTGGCATCATACCGGGCTCACCGAGCTCATTGAAACGGCATCTATGCACGAACGCAAACAATTGATGGCAGACCTCTCAAATGGCGTCATCGCTCTGCCTGGTGGATGCGGCACTTTTGAGGAACTGCTTGAAATTATCACCTGGAAACAATTGGGGCTATACCTAAACCCCATCATCGTTCTCAACATCGATGGCTATTACGACCATCTATTGTCGCAGTTGAACAAGGCTGTAGAAGACAATTTCATGCGCGCCGTGCATGCCGATATATGGCAAGTAGCCACCACGCCTGAAGAGGCAATAGAACTGCTGCTCAATACGCCCAATTGGGACAAGAGCGTGCGCAAATTTGCTGCAATCTAAACCAAAACTTAGAGGTGGGAATGAGCATGACAGACACTATATTGATTGGGGAGGTACAAGCTATTCCCATGTCGAAACCGCTCTATACTGATAACCTCATCATGTGCGGCCTTTTGGTGTGCGCATTCGTTATTGCTATTGTACTATCTGATCGCAAGCATTACTTTGCACGATTGCTAAAAGATTTCTTCCTCCCCCGAGAAACAAGAATTGAAGGCAATCGTACTACCGATGTTATTTATCTGCGCACTTTCATGTATGCCATTAGCCTTGCTTCTACAGCGATGATCTTGGCTCTATATGTATCGGGATGTTCGTTAGTGGATATGAATCGTGGGGCGCTTTGGCTCACAGCAGGAGTGACGGTTAGTCTATTCTATATCTTGAAAATATTGGTTTTTGCTACGACAAATCGCATATTCTTTGATTCTACTACGACCAAAGCATGGGAGCAAGGGTATGCTTGCTGGACCACTCTTTCATGTATTCCCCTCTTTCTGATGGCGGTTATTGCCGTATTCTTTAATCTTGGTCCGAAAAGCATTATATGCATGTTCGCTGTAGGGCTCATTTTATTGGAAATATGTCTATTATACAAGGCTTTTCACATCTTTTCGGCAAAAAAATATGGTATTCTGCAAATTTTTATCTACCTTTGCACCCTCGAACTGATGCCCCTGCTTATAGCAGCTAAAGCATTGGTTTTATTTGTGTAATAATGTTAGATATAAATAGCTGATAACCTTGAAATTAAGTAAAATTCTCGTATCGCAGCCTAAGCCCACCTCGGACAAGTCTCCCTATTTTGACATTGCCCGCAAATATGGTGTAGAGATTGACTTTAAACAGTTCATCCAAGTGGAAGCTTTGAGCGCAAAGGAGTTTCGTGCACAACGCATCAATATCCTTGACTATACTGCTATTGTGTTCACTTCGCGTCATGCTATTGACCATTTCTTTGGTTTGTGCGCAGAGCTTCGTGTGCAGATACCCGAAACAATGAAATATTTCTGTGTGTCGGAAACCATCTCTTTGTATATACAAAAATATGTACAGTATCGCAAGCGTAAAGTGTTCTTCGGTACCAATGGAAAGATGGACACCTTGCTCCCCTTGATGGTAAGACACAAGGCCGAGAAGTATTTCGTGCCCCTGTCAAGCGTACACAATGACGAAATTGCAACCATGCTTGATGGTGCTGGGCTTCAACATACCGAAGGCGTAATGTACCGCACAGTGAGCCACCTCTATGATCCTAGTGAGTTGGCAGGCTATGATATGATGATTTTCTTCAGCCCTGCAGGTATCGTATCACTCAAGGAGAATCTTCCCAACTTTGAACAGGGCGATACAAAGATCGCATGCTTTGGCCCTACAACGGCTGCAGCCATTAAAGAAGCAGGTCTGCGACTTGACCTTGAGGCGCCTACAGCCGAAGCA
Organism: Bacteroidaceae bacterium; assembly: GCA_017548225.1. Classification (GTDB taxonomy): domain Bacteria; phylum Bacteroidota; class Bacteroidia; order Bacteroidales; family Bacteroidaceae; genus UBA1189. Next base: position 3,534 of record JAFYMV010000121.1, read on the forward strand.
CCTTCAATGACTATGGCGCTTGAGCAATACTTGGCGAAGACTAACAAGTAATCATTTTATCATTTATCTCGATATAGCGAGCTGCATAGTCATCAAGGCTTGCAGCTCGCTTTTGATTTTATCTCACACCTTATGTCAGCACCGACACGAAACACCTTCAAGAAAAGCGAGCGACTATGTAGCCGTATCCTTATGGATCGTCTCTTCCAAGGCGACAGCCATTCGGTTTCAGCCTATCCTTTGCGTGCCGTTTTCCTCCCCGTTGATGCAGACGAGCAGAAAGGTGTTTCAGTGCTTATGAGCGTACCTAAAAAGCGTTTCCACGATGCCGTAGACCGCAACAGAGTGAAGCGCCAGCTACGCGAAGCCTACCGCAAGCACAAGCATGCCCTCGTCAGTCAGATGGCGACTCGCGAGCAAGGACTGCTTGTTGCGTTCATCTATGTGTCATCACAAATCGAGTCTACCGCTTCCGTTGAGAAGCGTATGACACGCCTATTGGAAAAGATTGGCGAAACGCTATGAAAAAGTTGCTGACATTCTTACTGCTGCTTCCGATATACTTTTACCGGACTTGCATATCGCCATTTACACCTCCTTCGTGTCGCTTCACTCCCACTTGCTCGCAGTATGCAGTCGAGGCGCTCAAGAAGCATGGTCCCTTCAAGGGGCTTTACCTCGCCATTCGTCGCATACTCCGCTGTCATCCCTGGGGAGGCTCTGGCTACGACCCTGTACCATAAGACCATGATTTACGATATTCACACCCATCACCACCCACCTATTCCTGGTACCGCCATCGTACAGCTTGCGCCCGATGATTTCAGTCCACAGGTGGGGCATTTCTATTCTATAGGATTGCATCCTTGGCATATTCGTGAAGACTGGCGCACCCAGATGGCCAAATTGCTTGTAATGGGCTTACACCCACAAGTATTAATGATAGGCGAGGCGGGATTGGACAAGAAGAACGGTTTTGCTCCAATGGACTTGCAACTGGAGGTATTCCGCAAACATATATATTTGAGCGAACTCCTCCACAAACCCCTTATCGTACACTGCGTGAAGGCATTCGATGAGTTAATCGCCCTCCGCAAAGAGAGCAAAGCAATTCAACCCTGGATTATTCACGGTTTCCGCGGTGGTATAGAACAGTGGCGTCAGCTCAACCGTGCAGGACTTTATGTAAGCATAGGGAATCGTCACGATGAAGAATTAATCAAAGAGCTTACTCCTCAACAATTGTTTTTGGAAAGCGATGATTTCGGCGATATTTCCACCACTTACCAGCTTGTTAGCGATAGCATTGGTGTCGAAGTTGACGATCTTGAACAGCGTATAGGAAATAATATACGTCGTCTATTAACAGCGCCATAAACAGAATCTGTTGTGCTTGAATGTATCTTAGGTGTACAATAAAAGCCTCGGACTGAGGCTTTTATTGTATGTTGGCTTTTAGATAGACAGCATGTGCAGCACATTGACTAATTGTGGGTCGATGGGCTTGTCCTTCTTAATGGCGGTATTGAAGGGCACATATACAATCTCGTCGTTGCGGATACCAATCATCACATTGCGCTGGCCGTCGAGCAGGGCTTCGATGCTGGCTGCACCCATGCGGCTGGCAATGATACGGTCGTGTGCTGTGGGGCGGCCACCGCGTTGGAGGTGTCCGAGGATAGATACGCGTACATCGAACTGCGGGAACTCATTGTGTACGCGCTCAGCGTAGTGGAGCGCACCACCAAGCTCGGGGTTCTCGGCTACGAGTACGATACTGCTGTTCTTCGACTTACGCATACCGTTTTGGATAAAGGTGGCAAGCTGGTCCTCCTTGGTCAGATGCTCGGGGATGATAGCGGCTTCGGCTCCAGAAGCGATGGCGCTATTGAGAGCGAGGAAACCGGCATCGCGACCCATAACCTCGACGAAGAAGATACGCTCGTGCGAGTTGGCTGTATCGCGAATCTTGTCGATAGCCTCTACGATGGTGTTGAGTGCAGTATCGTAACCCAAAGTGGTATCGGTGCCATAAAGGTCATTGTCAATCGTTGCAGGGATACCTATACAGGGAATATCAAACTCTTGCGCCAATACGCGGGCACCGCTGAGTGAGCCATCGCCACCGATGACTACAAGGGCGTCAATCTCGTGCTCGCACATGTGTTTCCATGCTTCGGCACGGCCCTCTTCTGTCTTGAACTCAGGGCAACGGGCTGTCTTCAGTATGGTACCACCCTGCTGTACTATGTTACTTACATTCTCTGTTCTGAAATCCTTAATTTCGTTGGTAATGAGTCCCTTGTATCCACGATAGATGCCTTTGACCTTCAGCCCATTGAAAATGGCCGAACGGGTGACGGCGCGGATAGCGGCATTCATACCGGGGGCGTCGCCTCCTGAGGTGAGTATGCCAATGCAATTGATTCTTCTTGCCATAATGTGATTTATGATTTATGATTTATGATTGCTCTTTTACACTCTTCCATGAGCCATTTTGGGGTGGAGGTTGCTCCGCAGATGCCTATTGATTGCCCGTCCTTGATAATCGAGAAATCTATCTCGTGGCTGCCTTCGATGTGGTATGAATTGGGATTGGCCTTGAGGCATTCCTGGTATAGCACCTTGCCATTGCTACTCTTCTTGCCACATACGAAGAGGATGAGGTCGTGCGACTGGGCAAATCTGCGTATATTGTCCAAGCGGTTCGATACTTGACGGCAGATGGTGTCGTAGTAGTGGAAGGTTACCTCGGGGGCTATGCGCTGCTTGATGGTCTCAACGATGAGGCGGAACTCATCGAGCGACTTGGTCGTCTGCGAGTATAGATAGATGTCGCGAGTGAAATCGATACGGTCTATCTCTCCAATACTCTCGATGACGATGGCGCTGCCATCCGTTTGGCCTACAAGCCCTAACACTTCGGCATGGCCTTTCTGACCATAGATGATGATTTGCTTGGGCTTATCAGAAGGGGTTATGTATTCCTGTTTGATGCGCTTCTGTATGTTGAGCACTACGGGGCAGGTGGCGTCGATGAGTTCGATGCTTTGCTGGCGTGCAGTCTCGTATGTCTCGGGTGGCTCGCCATGAGCACGGAGGAGTACGCGTACATTATGCAGCTCTCTGAACTGTTCGTGGTCAATGGCAATAAGTCCCAGCTCGCGCAGTCGCTCACACTCCATGCCATTGTGCACGATGTCGCCCAAACAGTAGAGTGGGGCACCCTTCTGTAGCTCCTCTTCGGCTTTGCGAATGGCTGTGGTTACTCCGAAGCAGAAGCCTGAATGTTCGTCAATCTCTACGCTAATCATCTGCTTACTACTTGCTTGCAATTTCGTTGAATCTCGCCATGAGCCATGCCTTCTGCTCGGGGATGGTCATGTGGCTATTGTCGAGTTCAATAGCATCATCTGCCTTTCGCAAGGGGCTGATGGCGCGTCCACTATCAATGCGGTCGCGTTCCTTTACATTCTCAAGAATGCTTTCGTACGATGCTTCGTCGCCTTTGGCTTTGAGTTCATCGTAACGGCGTTGTGCGCGTACCTCGGCGCTGGCGGTAACGAATATCTTGAGTTCGGCATCGGGGAATACGGTGGTACCAATGTCGCGTCCATCCATTACGATACCTTTCTCTTTGCCCATCTCCTGCTGTAGGGCTACCATGGCTTCGCGCACGAAACCGATGGTGGCAATGAGGCTTACGCGTGATGATACGGCCATACCGCGTATCTCTTTTTCGATGCATTCGCCATTGAGGTAGGTCTCGGGGCGGCCTTCTGCATTAAGTTGGAAGGTGATGCGGATATTAGGCATGGCGGCTTGTAGCTCATCGAGTTTAACGCTGTCTTCGGTGAATAGATCGTGTTGCAGGCAATAATAGGTAACAGCACGATACATGGCGCCGCTGTCAATGTAGATATATCCGATTTCGCGGGCGAGATCCTTGGCCATAGTGCTCTTGCCGCACGATGAGTGGCCGTCAATTGCGATGGTGATTTTCTTCATAATAATATTGTTGTTTTGTGTGTTGTTAATCAAATTCCCA
>JAFYMV010000122.1 GCA_017548225.1 Bacteroidaceae bacterium
ATAGACCCCGAAACAGGAAAATTTGAACTTGCCGATAGCGACCCGCTCGTGTATCTGCACGGCGGATACTACCATTTGGGCGAGAAGATAGGCAAGTTTGGCTGGTCAGTAGAAAAGAAGAAAAAGAAAAAATAAGTCAAAAAGACTATCGCTATGACCCGTCGGGTAACTGCAATCTTTGCCTTGTGCCTTTGCTGTACAATTATACAAGCAAAGCAGAAGGGACCATCACTCATCAACTATGGCGCTAAGACTGGATTCAGCTCTGCCATCTATGAGGTGAGAGATCTAGTTATTGCGGGAGTACCTATTAAAGAGTACATGGCTAAGTCGGAAATCAGCTCGTTCTATACTGCCTTTACACGACTAAACATAAAACGTCATTACATACAGACGGAGGCAAGCTACAACATTACCAACTACTCTATCGACTTTAACGCCATAGAATGGAACCCTTCGGCACAACCCCACGAAAAATCAGCCATCAGCACCAAAATTATTGGTATTGAAGTGCCTCTATACTATGGCTACCACATCGTAAAAGAGGGTCCGTATGGTATGTCATTCTTTATCGGCCCCAAAGCAAAGTTTACACTCACAGACTATAGTATGCACAACTCGGAGAATATACCATACACCTACATCTCCGAGAGTATCAACTCGCTAAACTTCAGCCTCATGACAGGATTTGGCGTAAATATTTCCCGTGTATTCTTTGACTTCGCATTCGAGTATGGACTGCACAACATATCCAAGGGTTTTACGACCATCGACTTTGAAGACAACATGAGCACACAGGATATGGTATTCAATCGCAGAAAAAACGTCTTGAGCTTCTCCATCGGTTTTATGTTTTAAGAGAAACATAGGCTGTATTTAGTGGACAGCAGACTATAATTGTTTAGGGTTGAAAGTTTTGAGTTTAGTGTCTTTCGATGAACAATTAATCTTTAACGCTTGAAAGAGGAGTTCGTTGCAGTGATGCAAGCCTGTGATTTGGAAGAGAAGGTGACAAAGAATATCCTCAAGAAATTCTTAAAAACACAAAGTAGCTGATTGTTGTTTTATGGTCTTTTCTTCTTGCCCGACAAGATAAAGAAAAGAAATATTAAAAGAAAAGAGGGAGAGCATCACACTCTCCCCCACTCTATACTTAAATTACAGCATTACTTGTGACGCTTGGCCAGCTCCTCTTCGAGATCAGAGAGCGAGAAGCCCATCTGCTCGGTAAGCACGAGGAGGTGATAGAGCAGGTCGCCAGCCTCGTAGAGGTAACGCTCGCCATTGCCGTCGATGGCTTCGATGACGGTCTCAACAGCCTCTTCGCCTACCTTCTGGGCAATCTTGTTCACGCCCTTACCAAAGAGGTAGGTGGTGTATGAGCCTTCGGGCATCTTGGCGTGGCGGTCCTTGATGCAGGCTTCGAGTGTGCCGAGGAAGCCCTCGTTGTCGCGAGTGTCAAAGCATGCCACAGTGCCGCGATGACAGGTGGGGCCGTCGGGGCGCGCCTTGATGAGAAGGGTATCGCCATCGCAGTCGCCATACATCTCTACTACATGGAGGTAGTTGCCGCTGGTCTCGCCCTTGGTCCACAGGGCCTGGCGGGTACGGCTATAAAAGGTAACGAGACCCTCGGCCTGTGTCTTCTCAAACGCTTCTTGGTTCATGTAGCCGAGCATCAGCACCTTGAGGCTGTCGGCATCTTGAATGATGACGGGAAGCAGTCCGTCAGCTGTCTTACTGAGGTTGAAATCTTGGTAGGTCATATCTTAATATTGTTTGGCCTCCCCCTTGCCCCTCCCAAGGAGGGGTGACTTTGGCATCGTGGTGAAGAGGCATGTTTTTTTGTTACTATTGTATACTCTTTTCTGTGGACTCTGTAGTCCCCCTCCTTGGGAGGGGTTAGGGGAGGCCCCTATATTCTTACATTTATATTTCTCTCTCTTAATGCTTGCTTGAGTATGGGGATGGGTATCTCGCCATAGTGGAAGATGCTGGCGGCCAAAGCGGCGTCGGCACGGCCATGGGTGAGCACATCGGCAATATCATCGATACTACCTGCTCCGCCCGAAGCGATGATGGGTATGCGCAGGTGCTCGGCCAAGCGGGCAAAGGTGTCGCAAGGGTAGCCCTGACGCGTACCGTCATGATTCATCGAAGTGAAGAGGAGTTCGCCCGCACCACGCTCCTGCGCCTCGTGTGCCCAAGCAAAGAGCTCCTTGTCTGTATTACGCTTGCCGCCATGTGTGGTGGCGAGCCACTGTCCGTCGGTAAGACGGGCATCAATGGCGATGACCACGAACTGCGAGCCGTACTTTGAGGCTATCTCGTCAATGAGCTGGGGATTGCGTATGGCAGCACTGTTGATGCTGATCTTGTCGGCACCCGCATCGAGCAGGCGGCTGGCATCGTCGATAGTGCTGATGCCTCCACCTACGGTGAAGGGGATATCAATCTCTTGAGCTATGCGGCTCACGAGGTGGGTGAAGGTATTGCGTCCCTCCTGGGTGGCGCTGATATCGAGGTAGACGAGCTCGTCGGCTCCCTCACGAGCATACTTGCTGCCGAGAGCGACAGCATCGCCCACATCGCGCAGCCCCTCAAAGTTGATGCCCTTGACCGTACGGCCATCCTTGACATCGAGGCAAGGTATTATGCGTTTTGCAACCATAGCTAAATTGAGGCCTCCCCCTGCCCCTCCCAAGGAGGGGTGACTTTGGCATCGTGGCGAAGGCTGTATTTTATCATTATTCTACAATCTTTTTTCAGCGGACTCCGTGGTCCCCCTCCTTGGGAGGGGTTAGGGGAGGCCTCTTTTCAGTTCTTCCAATGTTATTCGTCCTTCATAGATCGCCTTGCCTACGATAACATGGCGGAGATTCATCTCGTCGAGACGACGGATATCGTCCATCTTGCTGATGCCGCCGCTCACGATGATGTCCTGCTCGGGATACTTCTCCTGCAGACGGGCATAGAGGTCGAAGGTGGGACCTTGCAGCATGCCGTCCTTGGCAATATCGGTACAGATGATCTCGCGCAAGCCGTAAGGAAGGAAACGATCAATGAGCGCTTCGATAGTCTGCTCTGACTCCTCAAGCCAACCATTGATGGCTACACGACCATCGTTGATATCGGCACCGAGAATGAGACGATTGCCACCATACTCGCCAAGCCAACGGGCAAAGAGGTCGGGCTTGCTCACCGCTACGCTGCCTATGATGAGGTGGTCGGCACCGGCATTGAAGGCATCGCGCAGAGCCTCATCACTCTTGATACCCCCACCCCACTCTATATCGAGCGAGGTGCGTGTGGCAATCTCCTCGAGCACATGTAGATTCTTGGGGCTGCTGCTCTTGGCACCGTCGAGGTCTACCAGGTGCAGGCGGCGTATGCCTATATCCTGATAGCGCAGCGCCATGTCGAGCGGCGAGGCGTCGTATTGTTTCTTCTGATTATAGTCCCCCTTGGTAAGGCGCACGCACTTACCGTCGATGAGGTCTATGGC
>JAFYMV010000123.1 GCA_017548225.1 Bacteroidaceae bacterium
AAGAGTTACCTTTTGGTCAAGGTTAACGATTAATGGTCAACAGTCAACGGTCAACAGTCAACAGTCGCCGGATGGTAATTTTCAATTTTCAACTTTGAAACCATCATCTCTGCGGCATGCTCTGATGCGCCCGGTTCGCCGAGAGGCCCGATGACCTTGCTGTCATACGCTGCCAGCATGCGGGTGCGGTGCGATGCGTCGAGGAGTATCTTGTCCAGTTCCTTGCTCAGTTCCTGCTCGCACATCTCATGGGCTACAAGTTCGCGCACCAACTGACCGTCTGCCACGAGGTTTACCAGCGATATGTATGGCACCTTGAGCAGCAGGCTGCGCAGCCATGACACCACCCTGCCGCATTTCATGTAGTAGCATACCACTTGGGGTACGCGGAAGAGTGCCGTCTCCAGTGTTGCCGTGCCCGAGGTTACCATAGCGGCGTATGCATGGGAAAGCAGCGGATAGGTCTCTCCGTAGACCACATGCACTCCGCCGTTTTGCTTATACATCTCGGGGTCAATGCCAGGCGCTCCCGCTATCACCCACTGGAAGTCCTCGAAGCGCTTCGTGGTGGCCAGCATGATGGGGAGGTTGTCCCTTATCTCCTGCTTACGGCTTCCCGCCAATAGTGCCACGATGGGTTGCTCGGGATTGAGCCCATGTCGGGCGCAAAACTCCTCGCGCGTCTCTGTGTAGTGCCCTTTGAACTGCGCTATGGCATCCACGCAGGGATTGCCCACATAGTGTATCGGGTATGCGTGTCTTGCAAAGTAGGGCACCTCGAAGGGCAGTATCGAGAACAGTTCGTCTACATATTGGCGTATGTCCTTGATGCGGTACTCCTTCCATGCCCATATCTTGGGCGATATGTAGTAGTAGACTGGTATCTGCGTGTGTGTCTTCACATATTTTGCTATGGAGAGGTTGAATCCAGGGTAGTCCACGAGTATCACCACATCGGGCTTCCATGCCACGATGTCCTCTTTGCACAGCTTCATGCCTTGTATGATGGTGCCCGCATGAAGCGCCACCTGTACGAATCCCATGTAGGCCAGTTCGCGGTAATGCTTCACCAGCGTACCTCCTACCTCTTGCATGAGGTCGCCTCCGAAGAAGCGGAACTCAGCCTTTTCGTCGCATGCTTTCAGGGCCCGCATAAGGTTTGATGCGTGTAGGTCGCCCGAAGCTTCACCTGCTATAAGATAGTATTTCATATTTTTAGTCAACGGTCAACAGACAACGGTCAACGGCCTTTCTCCTCTTATGGTTTCTTCATCTCCTCCCAATCAGAGGTATATGAGGGGTTTGCCAGAGTAAGGATGCGTGCTGCCTCCTCCTTCTCTTTGGTGATGCCCTTGCTGTAAATACCTATGAGCTCGTCTTTCTTGATCTCGGTAAATAGCTGGGGCAGTACTGACATGGGCTTGTCCTGTCGTGCCTTTTCAAGAAGTGCCAGTGAGGTGGTGATGCTGCTGCGTCCTCGCTCGGCATTGAGCGCCATCTCGTCGAGCCCCTTGCGGTGGTAGTCATACATGAGTTGTCGGTAGGGCTCCATAGCGCCATTCATATAGTCGTTGACCAGTGCGTGGCGGTTTTTACTGTCGCCAAAGGCCTTCCAGCCGTCTTCACCTATCATCTGTGCGTTGTTGACCACATTCTCCGCCTTGTGCAGCATGTCCGTACCCCCCTTGGGAGCAAAAGTGTCCATGTCGAGCCCGATGATGAGGTAGGCATAGTAGGCGAGTACGGCCGTGAGGTTATTGTCGAGCAGGTCGTCAGAGAACTCCAGTTTGTCGTGTTCGATGTAGTTGAAGTCCACGGCATTGTCGTTGAAGTTGAATACGGTAGTATTGTACGACGAGTTGTACACGGGGCGGCTCGACTGCACCATGAGGCTGCACCCGAAGCGTCCGTCATCGCTATATTCGTTCACGATGAGGTTGAAGCTGCAGACAATCTTCTCGCGGGTGGCATACTGCGCGTTGCTCCACTTACGGGTGTTGATAAACTCGGTCATGGCCTCCTGTAGGGTAGTAAATACGGAGGTGTTCGTGCCCTGTATCTTCTGGTGGTTTACCACCACCTTTGCATCGAGCTCTTGAGCCGTCGCCCCCTGTGCGAAGCAAAGCCCTACGAGTGCGATGCCCAGTGCCCGGATATAGCGTGCTATCTTTGTTGTTATCATATACATCATTAATTACGCTGCAAAAATAATCCTTTTTTCGGAGAATCAATTTTTTTAGGGAATAATTAGCGTTAAAGGGGTTAGGGTTGAGGGGTTAGGGTTGAGAGGTGGAGAAACATTTGTTTTCACTCCTATACATCCCTAACCTCTCACCCCTAATCCCTAATCCCTTTTAGTCATTCATCATCAAACTCATCAGCGGGTTCTCCTCCGTGAGCACGCGGTGGGTGAGCTGGGCTATGGTGAGCGGTTCGGCTTCGGTGCATGGCTCGGCAAGGCGTGTGCACTGACCCTGCGCGATGCGGTAGCAGCCATCGTTCTCTGGCAAAGTCTCGTCAGTGATGCTCCATGTGAAGGTCGCTTCGGGGTGTAAAGTGGCATAGGCCGTGAGCATAGCTTCGGCATTGATGATGCGCGCCATACCGAAATAGTCGCCCTCAAGGCCTGTGGTGTCGAGTACATCCACTTCGGTGCGCCCGTAGTGTGCGGCAATGGCAGCTATCAAGGCATCGCGTGCCGCCTCATCGTCATATACACACTCGCGCAGCAGCGTGCCGTCGGCTTCGGCGCGGCATATCGCTAAGCCCACGAGCATCGTGTCGCGGCGCGCCTCCCACATTGTGTCGCCTCCCATGCGCATGTCGTCCACTACGGCACGCAGGTCGCTCAATGGATGTTGCACGCAGAGCGCGCGCTCCTGCATCTTCTGGCGCAGGTAGGTGAGGTGCTCGTCGTTGTGAAGGGTTGAGGGTTGAGAGATTAGGGTTGAGGGGTGAGAGGTGAGGGGTGAGAGCGTCTGTTGTCCGTATGTTTCCCACCCGAAGCGAAAACAGGGAGTGTATCCAAACTTGGCATAGTAGGTGCCCAGCTCTGCAGTGGCGGGTATGAGGAAGCTGAACACCGCATTCTCCGCATACATGGCGCGGTGCGTCTGTCCCAGCAGCTCGCCCATGAGGCCGCGTCGGCGGTAGCGCTCGTCGGTGCACGCCCCCGAGATATATGATGCAGGCAGCATGCGCCCCCCGTAGGTCATCGGGTAGGGGAGCTTCTGCAGGGCCGATACCACACGGCCGTCGCGTAGGATGACTTCATTGCGCTCGGTGCGGTATTTCTCGCGGAAGTAGAGGTCGATGAAGGCGCGCGGGTCAGCAAAGGAGCGCTCCCACAGGTGGCGCGTCTCGAAGCGCACGCGCATCTCCTCCTCGCTCTCTTTGGGCTGGGCGGTGAGCGTGGCAGTCATCTTGTCCAGTATCAGCTCGGGGTAGTATGAGAGCTTCGCCCTGCGCAGTCCCTCCAATCCGAGATCCTCCTCTCTATTGATATAGGTGATGTCTTCGGGCAGTCGCGATACGAACTCATTGTTTATCATCGCGTAGGCCCCCTCGTAGCTGGTGTCTGCCTTCTCCACACATACATCAAACGCCTCGGCATTGATGCGTGCGCCAAAGGTGAAGGCCACCATCTTGCCCTCCACGAAGAGCGTACCGCCGATGATGTGCAGCTCGTCGATATGGCTCAAGGCATAGGCTATCATCTGCTGCTCGGCCTGCATGGCGCGCTGCTCGCGGCAGTCGTTGGTGCGGCACCACTCCTCGCCCAGTCGTATGCACTCGGGCACCAGGTCAGCGGTCAGGGGTCGGTACTCATAGTTGGGGTATGCGCGCTTGAACTTGTTGATATGGTTTCGCTTGGGCTGCAGCTTCTTGCCTGCCAGCGTCACCAGGCTCTCACGCAAGTAGAGGTAGTCAGACTTCTCGCGATTGATGCTATAGGTGAAGGCACCCGGCATTGACTCGTCCATCAGCCCTTGTGCGCAGGGACATACGCATGCCATCCTGAAGGTGTCGCCCAAGCTGCGTGCATCGGCTATCAAGAGTTCGAGCACATGGCGCAGGTCGCCCTTGCCGATAGGCTTCATATAGGTCACATGTCCGTCAGCCACGAAGCGCAGCACGAGGAAACCCTCCACGACAGCCCACTCCGTGTGGTATAGAAACTGCCAACTGCACAGGTTGGCCACATTCATATCGCAGTTCATACACTTGCTCTCCATCGTGTAGGAGCGCAACGGGTCGGCATCAGCTACCGTTATAGGTCGAAAGGGGATAATCATCTTTTTAGGAGTTTAGGGGCGGGGGAGATACAAAGGTACTACATCTCTACGAGATACCCAATATTTTAACAAAAAATGTCTTTTTGCTCTATCAGGGCAGACGCCTCAGAAATTCCACTTCTCATCTAGCATCTGCGCCAACACTTTATTGTCCCATCCAGCCTTTCTTTTTGCCTTGAGACTTCCTTTTTTCGAAGAATTCTTCAGCACCATCAAACCCTAAAACAGAGCCTTTCGTTGCGAAAAAACTCTTTGTCTGATTTTTTCAACGAAAGGCTCCAATAAAATTGCCAGAGCCTTGCTTTCCAAGCCCCGTTCTTCCGTGAGTGTAAAAAAGTTTTATTTTTGCCCTGGCAAGGTCTATTCAAAATTCACAATTCAGAATTAACAAAATCCCCCTTGCCAGGCCAAAAATAAAAATCGTTTACTCGGAAAAATCAGCCCTTCCCCCTCATTTTTCCGCACCTATCTCCGTTCCTTGTCGCAAGTGCGAAAAATAAATATCGGTAGTGAGATTTGCTTTTTCGCTCACCTTGCAGTACCTTTGTCGCATCCGAGGGGAGAAATCCTCGGGTCAAGAATGCGTTTCTTGCTTTATCCTAAACGGCAAAATCGGCAAATTTTACAAGGAGGGATGAAGATAGAGATACGCTCATCAGTTTTGTATATGTACGCGTACAGCCTCACGCTGTACTTAGCTAAGGTATACAAACAGCGTGAGGTATTTGTTCTTCTGTTCATTTCCTTGATGGTGTTTGGCGATACCAATCGTATGATGAGCGTGACAAGTCCTTACGCTTTTCTTGTATCCATTAACCAAGCACAACAACCGCTGACTTTGGAGGGCTTATAGGCACATTTGATAAGGAATTATTAATTTATCAAAAAACTATAAGTATCAAAAAAATGAAAAAACTAAGATTTTTAGCAGCTATCATAGCAGGGCTATGGTGTTGCTTGACGGTGAATGCAGCGTATACATTTACGTATGTTTATGATTTTGATAAAGATGGTATCTTTTATAAAATCACATCTGCTTCGACGGTTAAAGTCACTTATAATTTTTACAATGACAATGAGGATAGTGACAATTATGGATTATATTACACATGCTATGGAAATAATATCCCCTCAACAGTGGAGAATAATGGTAAAACCTATACAGTAACAGCCATTGGAGATTATGCGTTTTATACTTCAGAAATAACAAGCATAACTATCCCCAACACAGTTGTATCAATTGGGGAAAACGCCTTTACCTATTGTCGTTCTCTGACCAGCATTACGATTCCTGCAAGTGTAACCAGTATAGGTTGGCAAGCATTTTATGGCTGTGAAAAATTGCAATCTTTGACTATCTCTGCCAAGACTGCCCCTGAAATCGGATATCAAGCATTCCAAAATATTCCTAAAAGTTGTGTGTTAAACTACCCTGAAGGATGTTATGAAAGCTATGCTAGCTGGAGTGAGTGGTTTACTATATCTATACCCAAATTTTGTATAAACGGAATCTATTACAATATCATCTCACCTTCTAAGAATACCGTTGAGGTAACCTTCCAAGGCAGTGCCTACAATTCCTACGCAAATGAATACACTGGCGATGTTGTAATACCAGAAACTGTAACTTATGGTGGTAAGACCTATACAGTAACTGCCATCGGATTGTCCGCTTTCAGCGGTTGCGAGAATGTTACAAGTGTAGCTCTTCCATCTACAATCAAGGAGATTGGTGAATATGGTTTCAACTATTGCACCAAACTTGCATCTCTCAACCTTCCTGAAGGTTTGACCACTATCGGTCCTCGCGCTTTAAGAATCTGCCACAGTTTGACCGATGTCGAGATTCCTGCAAGTGTGACAACAATCGGGGAGTCGGCATTCTTTGAGTGTACATCATTGCGGTCTATTACCTTCAATGGAGCAGTTGAGTCTATTGGTAGCGGAGCTTTCTCTTATTGCTCTTCATTGTCAAATGTAAATGTAAGCAATATCGCTGATTGGTTCGGCATGGGATTCACTGACTATTCAGCCAATCCTTTGTATTTCGCAAGCAATCTTAATGTAAATGGCAACTTGTTAACAGCATTGACTGTACCTTCTGAGATTACATCAATAAACGACTACGCATTTGACGGATACAAAAAATTGACATCTGTTAATTTTGGCGAGGGTGTCGAGACCATCAGCAGCTGTGCTTTCCGTAATTGCACTGGACTCACTTCACTCACCATCCCCGCTAATGTAACTTCAATTGAGAATAATGCCTTTTATGGTTGCACTAAGATTGAAGAGATTGTAATTGAAGATTCTGAGGAAACTCTTTCTTTTGGTTATAACAATGATGGCTCTACCACGAGCGGTATGTTCTCAACATGTTACTTGAAGAATCCTATTTATATAGGACGTAATCTGAGCTATGACACCTCTCGTGAAGGTGCTTACAGTCCGTTTAATCTTGCAGGATGGTACAATACTATAAAGACTGTGACTTTTGGTGAATTGGTTACTGAGATTCCTGCCTACTTGCTGTATAATTCTGGCCAGTATATTAGCGATATATACTTCCAGTTCCGCTCTAATCCAATCATTGGTCAGAAAGCCTTTGCTCCCTATCAAGAGATACATTTGATGCTGGACGATGCAGAAAACAAGGACTTCAATACATTAAACGAGAACACCTTTGCAAGTGCAGAATACTACAGAGAGCTTGAAAAAGGTAAGTTTGGTACCATCATGCTACCCTTTGCACCGAAAACTGACAAGTATGTATTCTTCAAGCTTACTACAACTGATGACAACATGCTGATTTTCGATGAGGAAGCAGAGCCTAAGACTAACACTCCTTACCTATACAAATTGCGCGAGAATGCCGAGAACGGTGCAATCATTGCAAACGGAAGCATTACTATTATGGCAGATATTAATAATTCTGAGTTGAACGATTGGCAGATGGTAGGTTCATTCACCAACCAGACTATCGCTACAGAAAACACAGATGTATATTACTATGCATACACTTCTGCTGACAATATGCTGCATCGCGAGACAAAGATGTTGAATGTGAAGCCTTATCGCGCATACTTCACTGCAAACGGTGGCCAACCTGCACAGTTGGCTATCCGCACTCGTGGTGGAGATGTTACAGTCATCGATGCAACCGAGGTAGAAGACTTAGCACCTATGGTATACTATGACCTCAGCGGTCGCCGCATCAACAACCCCACAAAGGGAATGTATATCGTAAATGGCAAGAAAGTTATGATTAAGTAAACTGACAAGGTGGTAAAGATTCTGATGTAGTCCACTAAGCACAAAAGACAATAGGGCCTCCAAAGAATAGGCAAAGCCGTACTTTGGAGGCCTTATTGTTTTTAAGAAGTTTTCGTATTGACTGAGGCTTGGTAAAACTTGCTTTTTCACTCGCCTTAACTTCGTTTTCTTCCTTTTCGCTCGCTGATAGAATTCAAGCAAACTTGATTCTTGCTCGCTTATGCGTCAGTTGCACTAATTTTAATCAGTGCTGCGCACTGCTTGAAGGTACGCGGCGCTTCGGAAATATTCAAATAAATTTGATATTTCTCTCAGCTTGCAGTACCTTTGTACCCAATTTGGAAAAATGTATATAAACCACATATAAATTATGGAATTAGCAAGCAAATACAACCCGTCAGATGTTGAGGGTAAATGGTATCAGTATTGGTTGGACAACAACCT
>JAFYMV010000124.1 GCA_017548225.1 Bacteroidaceae bacterium
ACCCTCTAACCCCTTCACTTGGGCTTCTGGTTGGAAATCACCTTTCTATTGCGACAATCGTAAGACACTTTCTTACACCGATTTGCGCAACTTCATCAAGATTGAGTTCGCTCGTGTCGTACAGGAGCGTTTCGGACAGGTCGATGCTATTGCAGGTGTAGCTACAGGTGCTATTGCTATGGGCGCCCTCGTTGCTGACCTTCTCAACCTTCCTTTTGTATATGTGCGTTCGGCTCCCAAAGATCACGGTTTGGAGAACCTCATCGAAGGCGATCTTCGCCCAGGCATGAAGGTTGTAGTTGTAGAAGACCTCATCTCTACTGGTGGTAGCAGCCTCAAGGCCGTACAGGCTATCCGCAACAATGGTTGTGAAGTGATTGGTATGGTAGCATCTTACACCTACGGATTCGATGTAGCAGAGAAGGCATTCAAGGAGGCTGATGTAGAGTTGATCACATTGACCAACTATGAGGCAGTGCTTGAGGTGGCACAAGAAACCGGATACATCACAGAGGAGGATCTCCCCTTGCTCAACGAGTGGCGTCGCGACCCCTCTCATTGGAATGTATAATCGGGCATGAATCAGTTTGAAAGCAAAGTTGTAGCTATTCCTTATAGCCAACAGCGTGTATATGACATGTTGTCGGACCTTTCTCACTTGGAAAGTGTGAAGGACCGCATTCCTCAAGATAAGGTAAAGGAACTTAAGTTCGATAGCGATTCTGTAAGCATCAATGTGCCTCCAGTAGGCGATATCGCTTTCAAGATTATCGAACGCGAGGAACCTAAATGCATTAAACTGGAAGCTACTACATCGCCTATTCCCCTTACCATTTGGGTGCAAATGCTCCCAACAGCCGAAGAGGCGAGTAAGATGAAACTGACTCTCCGCACCGAGCTCAATCCTTTCATTAAGGGTATGGTGCAAAAACCTTTACAAGAGGGTATAGAGAAGATGGCAGAGATGCTGGCTTCGATAAGATACTGATTCTCGATTGTATAGAGCAACAAAGAAAAGTGGCAGCGTACTTTAAGTATGCTGCCACTTACTTTATATTAGTTTTTACTTTCCTCTAACAATCTTCTTTATCTCATTGAGTTTGTTGAGAGCTTCAAGAGGTGTGAGATTATTGACATCAATACCCAATATCTCGTCACGCACTTGGCAAAGAATAGGATCGTCAAGTTGGAAGATGCTCATCTGCATTCCTTCTCGGCTATCAGCAATAGCTTCAGTAGGTTTACTTATGCCTTCTGCTGCGGCGTTGCTTTCCATCTGCTGCAGTATCTTTTCAGCTCGCTTAACGATGCTTTTGGGCATACCAGCCATATTCGCCACATGAATACCGAATGAGTGATTAGAGCCTCCTGGCTGCAACTTGCGCACAAAAATAACCTTCTTATCCACCTCACGCACTGCCACATTGAAGTTTTTGATGCGAGAGAAAGAACGCTCCATCTCGTTCAGTTCATGGTAATGGGTAGCAAAAAGAGTACGCGCACGCCCCTTACTATTCTCATGAATATACTCTACAATGGCCCATGCGATGGAAATTCCATCGTAAGTAGAGGTACCTCGACCCAACTCATCGAAGAGCACAAGGCTACGCGGACTGATATTGTTTAGGATATCCGATGCTTCAGTCATCTCAACCATAAAAGTTGATTCGCCCACAGAAATATTGTCGCTGGCGCCTACTCGGGTGAATATCTTGTCTACCAAACCAACACGGGCTGATTCTGCAGGGACAAAGCTACCAATCTGCGCCATCAGAGTGATAAGTGCCGTCTGACGCAAAAGAGCCGATTTACCGGCCATGTTTGGACCTGTGATGATAAGTATCTGCTGGTTATCCGTGTCAAGCAAAACATCATTAGCAATGTAACTTTCACCTATGGGAAGCTGCTGTTCAATAACAGGGTGACGACCTTGACGGATGTCGAGTATAGTACTATCATCCACTATGGGGCGCACATAACGGTTGAGTGCTGCAGCATTGGCAAAAGATAGCAAGCAATCGAGACGAGCTATCTGGTTGGCGTTGATTTGTATGGCAGGGATATATTCGTTCAACGCAAACACAAGATCATTGTAGAGGCGAGTCTCAAGCGCTGAAATCTTATCTTCAGCACCAAGTATCTTCTCCTCATATTCTTTGAGTTCTTGGGTAATGTAGCGCTCGGCATTTACCAATGTCTGCTTGCGTATCCAAGTCTCGGGCACCTTATCCTTGTGCGTATTGCGCACTTCGATATAGTAACCGAAGACATTGTTATAAGCAATCTTAAGACTTGGAATCTCGGTAAGCTCGCTCTCTCGTTGCTGCATTTGCAACAGATAGTCTTTACCTGAATAAGCAATGCGACGCAGCTCGTCAAGCTCCTCACTTACTCCGTCAGCAATGACACCTCCCTTTGCCACAAGCAAAGGGGGATCATTCTTTATTTCATGAGCGATACGATCTCGTATGGTGCGACATACATTGAGTTGCTCACCTATACGGCGTATGCTCTCATTGTCTGATGCTTCACAAGCAGCCTTAACGGGCTCTATAGCATTGAGTGCAATCTTTAGCTGCACAACTTCTCGAGGAGATACACGCCCTGCGGCTACACGAGAGATTATACGCTCAAGGTCGCCAATCTGATGCAAAGCATCGTCAAGTAACTCACGAAAATCAGGATGGCGGAAGAAATACTCTACTATATCAAGACGCTCATTGATGGCACGCTCCTCCTTCAGAGGGAACACTACCCAACGCTTAAGCAAACGAGCACCCATAGGGCTGATTGTTTTGTCAATGACATCGAGCAGAGACTTACCGCCATCATTCATCGGATGTACAAGCTCAAGGCTACGCACGGTATAGCGATCAAGACGCACATAGCGTTCCTCTTCGATACGAGACAGTGTAGTGATGTGTTTGATCTGCGTATGCAGTGTGACCTCCAGGTAATGCAGCACAGCACCTGAAGCTATCACTCCACTCTTGAGATGATCAATGCCAAATCCTTTGAGATTCTTTACTTGAAAATGTTTGATGAGTTTCTCACGGGCAAATGAATCGGTAAAGGCCCAATCGTCAAGTTCAAAAGTGCAATATTTCCCCCCAAAGTTGTTTTCAAATTGACCACGCAGTCCACGCTGGAAGAGTACTTCTTTGGGGGCAAAATTGACCAACAATTTATCTATATAGTCAAATGGACCTTCGGCAGTAAGGAATTCACCGGTAGATATGTCAAGAAAGGCAACACCACATGAGCCTTTTCCAAAGTGCACTGCGGCAAGGAAATTGTTCTCCTTATAATTGAGCACATTCTCATTGATAGATACACCAGGTGTTACCAGTTCAGTAATACCACGCTTCACAAGTTTCTTGGCGAGCTTGGGATCTTCCAATTGATCACAAATGGCCACACGGCGTCCTGCACGCACTAGTTTGGGCAGATAAGTATCAAGTGCATGGTAAGGGAATCCCGCCATTTCAAGGTATTTATCCTTGCCGTTAGCGCGTTTGGTAAGTGTGATACCCAATATTTCGCTGGCTACGATTGCATCGGTAGAGTAAGTCTCATAGAAGTCGCCACAACGAAATAACATGATAGCATCAGGATGCTTGGCCTTAAGCTCAAGAAACTGCTTCATCATTGGAGTCATCACTATATCTTCTGCCATATATATAATTGTTTGCTTTTTAAATTAGTGAGTACAAAGATACGAATAAACGAGCAAACTAAGATAAGGCTTGCTTCAATATTTTGCGAAGTACGAAGATACTCCGTCTCTCTAATCGTAAAGACACGAATACGCGAGTAAATATAAATAGTAAAAGAGGGTACATTAAAAATGCACCCTCTTTTACTATGCTCCAATCTTCTTATTAGAGAGATATCTTCACGCTATATTCTCCAACTTTCACGATTGCAGTTCCCGCATTCATTCCAGTATAGATGGTAGCAGTGCCACTTGTTGCGGTAAAGACTGCTATCTGCTTACCTGCAGTGTTGTATACACTTACTACAGTACCAACGGTGAGTCCCTCTATGGTAATTACACCATCCTTGCTTTGGATAGACAAGGTAGATGCATCTACAGTAAAGATACCCGTGTCTTTCTTTTGTACTGTCACCTTACATTCTGCTGTCAATCCACTACCATCGTTCGCTGTAGCTGTAATGATAGCTTCACCAGCAGCAATAGCTATAACCTTTCCTGTAGCGTCTACTGTAGCAACATTTTCGTCACTGCTGCTCCATGTTACTGAATGATCAAGCGCTGTAGAAGGCTTTGTTCTTGGAGTAAGGGTGATAGAATCGCCTTCAGTAAGTGTAACCTTTGACTTATTAAGAGTAAGGCTGGTAAGAAGGTTTTTCTGAACAGTAAGTTCGCATGTTGCTTCCAAACCGCTGGCATCGTTTGCTGTAGCTGTGATAGTCACACTACCAGCAGAAATCGCCTTTACTTTACCATCAGCATCTACCGTAGCAACACTTTCATCGCTGCTGCTCCATGTTACAGAATTATTAACAGCAAATGCGGGTGCTGTAACCGCTGTCAATACGATAGAGTCTCCCTCAAGGATAGTTGTCTTCTTAGGCTCCTCAATGGTAAGGCTCATAAGTATAGGCTTGATGGTGCGCACACGCTGCAACTTCCACTCTGTGCGTTCCTCCTTGCTTACCTCAGCCAATTCGGTAGCAGTACTCATCTTCATACTCCAATCACCCTCTTCATCTGAGATTGTGAGTGCTTTAGCCTGCTCATCAAAAGCTATGCTAAATTCGGGAGCAACTTCAGCATCTCTGTCGATATAAAGCTTGCTGCCATCTTTAGTTACGGGCTTTCCTGTACCACAGCTATAGATGGTATATTTGTCCTCTTGACTTCCTTGCTTAAAATAGAACCAATAGTTGAAGTCCTCAGGATCATTATTCATATCAGTTGCAATGCGTCCCTTATCGCTTGACTTGGGCAAGTAGCTATATGCATACTCTCCATTGTCATGGCGCAACATATAGTAAGCAACAATCTCCTCGTCTGTACTCGTCTCGGGCAATGCAGTCAAATCATCAACCAAAAGGAAGGCCCATTTAGCACTTGCATCAGTCTTATTTCCTACATACACAATACCGCTAGAATTATACAAGCGTTGCTTCTCATCGTTGTTGTATTGGATGTACATTTCACCAGGAGCATCAGCTGAAGCCAAAGTAAACGATACTGCATCTTGAACATTTGTAGATTCAGCTTTCAGACGATTGTTGTTTGTCAGTGATGAAACATACTTGCCCGATTCGCGCAACTGTATGTAATAGGTGTTCTCTGCATCTGCACTGACAAATCTCCACTGCATGTTTTCAAGGAATCCCTCTTCTGTATTCTCTACAGCTCTGAGTCCTGCATTAGCATTAACAAGGTAAAGGTCAGTAGAGATATTGACTGCATAGAAATTGTTAGGCACAAGGGGTACGCGCATAGCGGGGCTGTTCTCAACGAAAGCATTTGCAGAGTCCATCTTCAGATACCACTCGCCATACTTATGTTCAGCTGAAAGTTCGAGTTCAATCACACTATCCAC
>JAFYMV010000125.1 GCA_017548225.1 Bacteroidaceae bacterium
GATGACTATCTGCAATATGTACCATTGGCTTCAGTCTATGGATTGAGCCTATTGGGTGTCGAAGCCAAGCACAATTACATAGACCGCACTTTAGAACTTGCCACCTCATACATTGCACTTGGCGCCCTTGTCAATGCTATCAAGTACACCGTACAAGAACCCCGCCCCGACGGCTCTGCCAATAACTCCTTCCCTTCAGGGCACACGGCCACCACCTTTATGGGAGCCGAGCTGGTGCGTCTCGAATATGGCGAGGAGCACCCCTGGCTTTCCGTAGGAGCCTATACCATAGCCACCACAGTAGGAGTACTGCGCGTATATAACGAGCGACATTGGTTTACCGATGTCTTTGCAGGCGCAGGCGTAGGCATTTTGAGTGCCCGCATAGGCTATTGGCTACTCCCTTACACGAAGCGTATGATGCATCGCCTTACAGGGTGCGAACTTTTCATCACCCCTACGGCATCAAGAACAGAAGCCACCCTTAATACCATTGTCCGATTTTGAAACACTCATTTACATTCAAGCAGTTTGAGATTCGCCAGGAGCGTTGTGCCATGAAGGTGGGTACCGACGGCGTATTACTCGGCGCATGGGCGCATGTAGCGCATTGCCAGCGCATACTTGACATGGGCACAGGCACTGGACTTGTAGCACTGATGGCAGCCCAGCGCAGCAAGGCCGATATCATAGCCATTGACCTCGATGCCGATGCCGTGGCGCAAGCAGCCGAGAATGCGGCTCTATCGCCCTGGGGCAGTCGCATACAAGTGCTCGAAGCCGACGCAAGAGAGGTTTATAATTCTGAATCCTCAATTCTGAATTCTGAATTAACACATCCGGAGGCAATTTGTCAATTGTCAACTGTCAATTGTCAATTATTCGATGCCATCCTCTGCAACCCTCCCTTCTTCGAGAACTCCCTCAAGTGTCCTGACTCGGCCCGCACGATGGCCCGCCATACCGACACGCTCAGCTTTGACGAGTTGGCCCGCAGTGCAGCACGCCTGCTATCCCCCGAAGGCGAATTATCAGTCGTCATCCCTTACGACCGCGCCCACGATATGACCGTCAGCGCCGCCTGCAACGGACTTTTCGCCACGCGCCAGACGGTTGTCGTGCCAGTCGAAGGGAGCAAGCCAAAGCGCATCTTGATGGCCTTCACACGAAAGGGCGCACCACATACCATCACAACCCTCTACATACACGATGCCGAGCGTCAGTATACGCCCGCGTATGTCAGCCTGGTCGGGGACTTCTATCTCAAAATGTAACGATTATTTCTTGCGGTTGATCACCACATCGATATAGGCGATAAGAGCAGCGCGTATCTCCTCATCGACCCCTTCGGGCAGCAAGTCTATCACCTTCTGGCGATACTGCAGCATCGTCTGCTCAGCATATTCTATACCCCCTTTGTCTTTGGCGAATTCGATGAGTTCGCTGATCTCCTCATCAGACAGTTCGCCACTCTTGAGACGGTCTATCATCTCCTTGATGCGCTCATCGCCCTGTGTGCGCACAGCATAGATGATGGGCAATGTCAGCTTACCCTCGCGCATGTCATTCCCTGTGGGCTTTCCCACATCGTTGGTGTAGTAGTCGAAGATGTCATCGCGTATCTGGAAGCAGATACCTATGTATTCGCCGATCTGTCGGGCGCGTGCCACAAACTCCTCGGGTGCACCAGCCGAGAGCGCTCCCACCTCGGCACTGGTAGAGAAGAGCGATGCAGTCTTCTTGCGTATAATCTCGAGGTATACCTCCTCTGACACCAATTTCTCGTGGCTATGAAACATCTGAAATATCTCTCCATCGGCCAGCGTCTGTCCCAATGCCCCCACGAGGTTGGTGATGCGCGGATCGCCACATCGTCCCGTAAAGGCTAGCGCCATGGAGAGCAGATAGTCGCCCACGAGCACCGCCAGTTTGTTGTTGTATATGGCGTTCACCGAAGCCTGTCCGCGGCGTTGCGCACTCTCATCCACCACATCATCGTGCACGAGGCTACCCGTGTGCAATAGCTCCAGTGCGAGCGCTGCGCTGTAGGTAGTGTCGGTAACCGCGCCAAACATCTTGCCAAAGAGCAGCACCATCATCGGACGCATCTGCTTGCCCCTCTGCTTGTTTACATGAAGGATAATTTCACGCAACAGCGGATTAGGGTTTACCGCCAAGTCATCCTGCATCTTTCTGAAGGTGGCAAACTCGGTCTTAATAGGTCGGAGAATGGTGTCAAAAGTATCCATATGCACAAATTTGTGTACAAATTTAGTAATAAAACTGCTTATATCGCACTTTTACCCCGTCTTTTAACACCATATTTTTAGCAATTATATCACTTATATAGATAAGGGTATAAAAAAGAATCATACCTCCTCCATTATATGCTATGTGTTATTCGTAGTATGGTGGCATATAAAATATTATCTACCGATACCTAAGGGCACCGGTAGATAATTCGTGAAGTGAAAGTAAATGTCTCTAACTTCAATGTAAGACTTTGCTTCTTGAAGCTGTTCTTTATTGTGGCAGGGTAACTCGAAACATGTCACTGTGTGTGTGCTCACGCAACAGTATTTCCTTCATGTTTTCTACCACTTCGGGGTATTGAGCGGCGAGGTCGTTGTCCTCATGCAGGTCTGTAGCGAGGTCGTAGAGCTGACAGTTACCGTTCAGTACTACCAGTTTCCAATCGCCCATGCGCAGGGCCATCATGTTGGTCTCGTGGAACTCCCAATAGAGGAACTCGTGCTTTTCTTGCTCGCGCTCGTCCTGCAAGAGTAAGGTGGGAGCAAAGGAGATACCGTCGAAGTAGTCCTTCTCTAATTCTTCGTTAGTGTAGCGCTCCACATAGTTGTCAATGCCAGCTACATCGCAGAAGGTAGGCATAAGGTCGTAGAATGCCAATTGGTGATCGTTGACTACGCCAGCCTCCACCTGTCCGGGCCACCATGCGATGAAGGGGATGCGCACGCCACCCTCGAAGGTATAGCGCTTGGTACCGCGCAGCAGCTTCTCGGTGTTGAAGAACTCGGGGTCGGCACCGCCCTCAGTGTGGTAACAGTTGTCGCTGGTGAAGATGACC
>JAFYMV010000126.1 GCA_017548225.1 Bacteroidaceae bacterium
ACGAACTGGTCGATGAGCTCCTGTGCGAATACCTCATTGATCTTGCCGTGAGCCAAATCGTACTCGATGAAGATATCGAGGAATGAAGATACATTACCGAGTGACATAGCAGCACCATCCTGCTCCTTAACGGCAGCGAGGTAAGCCATGTATACCCACTGTACAGCCTCCTGAGCTGATGTAGCGGGGCGGCTGAGGTCGAGACCGTAGTACTCACCCATCACCTTGATTTCCTTGAGGGCCTTGATCTGCTCAGTTACCTCTTCGCGGAGACGGATGTTAGCGTCGGTCATAGGGCCAGTGATGTGACGCTTGTCCTCCTCCTTAGCCTCGATCAAACGGTCGATACCATAGAGGGCAAGACGACGATAGTCACCGATGATACGGCCACGAGCGTAGTTGTCGGGCAAACCGGTGATGAAGCCGAGTGAACGGAATGTACGAATCTCCTCAGTGTAGGCGTCGAACACACCGTCGTTGTGTGACTTGCGGTAGTGGGTAAAGATATCCTTTACCTTCTCGTCAATCTCAAGACCATTCTCGTGGCAAGCCTTGGCAACTACATTGATACCGCCGAAGGGCTTGATAGAACGCTTCAAGAGTTCGTCGGTCTGAAGACCTACGATGAGTTCGTTCTCCTGGTCGATATAACCAGCCTTGTGAGAAGTGATTGTTGATACGGTTACATTGTCGAGTGAGCGTACACCGCCGTTGTTGCGCTCCTCTTCGAGAGCCTGCAAGCAGAGGTTCCAGAGGTTGGTTGTGCGCACTGTGGGACCCTGCAAGAATGAAGCATCGCCAGTGTAAGGAGCGATGTTGGCACTTACGAAATCAGCTACATTGATTTCCTTGTTCCAAAGTCCAGAGATGAAATTCTGTTCCATGCGAAATTGTACTTTATAAGGTTATTTAATTGTTGCGATAAAAGTGTTTCTCCTTTTGCGATGCAAAGGTACTACTTTTTTTGTATACCTATGGCATATCGCAAAGGGTATTTTTGGTTTGTAAGGACTTTTTATGACTATCAATTGATAGATGGGGGCTATTAAAGTAAATAAAGTGGGGATGTGGCGATGTTATTCTCGTTTTTTTATACATTTGCAGAAGAAAAACGACCCATCATGAAGAACTTAAAATTCGGTATGTTATCGTTGGCCTCTTTGCCAGGTGCACTTTGTGCTCAAGAGGCCGTTAGCGAGAATTCTGATCAGGGCGCTCGCCCCAATGTAGTAATCATCTATGCCGATGATCTAGGCTATGGAGATCTTGGATGCTATGGTGCAATTGGTGTTGAGACCCCTAATGTGGATAGATTGTCTAATAATGGCTTGCGCTTTACCAATGCCCATGCCGTAGCTTCTACCAGTACTCCTTCGCGTTATTCGTTGCTGACAGGAGAGTATCCTTGGCGTAAGCAGGGTACCGATGTGGCTGCGGGGGATGCGGCCATGATTATCTCGCCCGACCAATATACTGTGGCCGATGTATTCAAGGAGGCTGGCTATACGACAGCTGCCTTCGGTAAGTGGCACCTTGGTCTCGGCTCTCAGACGGGCAAGCAGGACTGGAACAAGCCAATCACACCGGCGCTTGCGGATATCGGTTTCGACTACTCGTATATCATGGCAGCTACTGCCGATAGAGTACCTTGCGTGTTTATTGAGAATGGCAGTGTGGCTAATTATGACCCATCGGCTCCGATTTATGTCAACTACAATAAGAATTTTGACGGCGAGCCCACAGGAAAAAATAATCCGGAGTTGCTTTACAATTTGAAGAGTTCGCACGGCCATGACTATTCTATAGTCAATGGTATTGGGCGTATCGGTTATATGAAAGGTGGAGGCAAGGCGTTATGGAAAGATGAGGATATAGCTGATAGCATCACTCTCCATGCGGTGGATTTCATCAAGGAGAATAGCGATACTCCTTTCTTTATGTATTTTGCGACCAACGATATCCATGTGCCTCGTTTCCCCCATTCCCGTTTCCGCGGAAAGAGTCAGATGGGCTTGCGTGGCGATGCCATAGTACAGTTTGATTGGAGTGTGGGAGAGATTGTGCGTACCCTCGAAGAACAAGGGCTATTGGATAATACACTTATCATCCTCTCCAGTGATAATGGCCCCGTGCTTGACGATGGCTATGTAGACCAGGCCGAAGAGCTTGTGGGTGAGCATTCGCCCACCGGAGGCTTGCGTGGTGGTAAGTATAGTGCTTATGAGGGCGGTACCCGTGTACCCTTTATCGTGCATTGGCCTGCGGAGATTAAGGCGTCGGCGGTGAAAGACGAACTCGTATCGCAGATTGACTTTCTCGATGTCATGGCCTGTGTAGCCGGAGTGGCAAGAGGCGAATCGCTCTCTCCCGACGGACATCCTAGTCAGGCGGCCACATGGCTCGGGCAAGAGGGAGAGGGTAGACCCTATGCCATCGGTATGGCCCAGAATCATACCTTGACCCTCCGTACCCCTGTATGGAAGTATATTGAGCCCAAAGGCGGTGCTGCGATGATACCTTGGGGACCTAAAATCGAGACAGGCTATTCTACCTCATCGCAGATATTCATGTCGGTTGATGGCGAGTATGATGAGACACGCAATAGGGCTGGCGAGTACCCCTCCGTAGTGGAAAATTTAGAGGAGGAGCTGGAGCATATACGCAATGGCACCTGCGGCGAGGTGAACATCATGGTCAAGGCGGGAGAGACGATAGACCTCACCACCTATTTGGGTCCCCTCGAGGGCGCTATCGTGAGTGGCGACTTTATCGACGGCAATGCCACTGACCCATGCAAGGTCCCCGTCAAGAGTGATGCAGCCGATGGCTCACATATCGGCGTGTTGGCATTGGCAGATGGTACTATACGCACCTTTGCGGTAGTTGTGGGCGAAGCATACTATGGGGCGTATCACATCAATTATAATGGTAAGCCTCTCTTCATCGCATACAACACCACGCACGACAATAGCAAGAATGAGGGCTATAAGCTGATTTCTCCCGACCATAGTACCTCCACTGCGGCAGGAGATGAAATCGTGATGGTGCGCCCTGTGGGCGACGGATATACCCTATCCATGCAAGGCAAGGTGTTGAAGGAACCAAGACTTAGCGGTTGGGGGCATATCATGTTTTCAGACAATGAGGCCGAAGCGGGTAAATATATCTTTGAGGAGACCTCGACCTCTGGAATATACAAGATACGATCCACCAGCGATGGTATAAACTATGTAAATATCTATAAGGAGCACGGTGTTGCAGGTAATGACAAGGCTGTCAAAGCAGGTCTTGCCACTTACACGATAGAGAGCGTTGAGTCGCTCCCGGTGACCCTGCCCGTTGGTGGCACCGCTACCATCTGCTTCCCGTTCAATGTGGTCATTCCTGAAGGGGTCTGCGCCTACGACGCTATAGCCTCCAGTGTCATATTTGATGGAGCTATCAATGCGTACACCTGTACGATGATGCCTATTGCCAGTTCGGGCGATATCCTGAAAAGCGGTACTCCTGCCGTTATCAATGGCAGTGAGGGGGTGGTG
>JAFYMV010000127.1 GCA_017548225.1 Bacteroidaceae bacterium
ACCAATATCTGCGCGGTTACTACGCGGAGGAACATGGTGAGCGGATAGACGGTAGAATAGGCTACAGAAGCCTGATTATTGCCGCATATCTCATTGCTATACGCCAGCGCAGGAGGATTGGTCATAATACCCGAGATGACACCCGCTATGGTAAAGTAGCTCAGCTTACATACCTTACGCGCCACGACACCGATAATGAGGCACGGGATGACCGTGATCAAGAAGCCATAAAGCACCCACCAGTAACCGCCATTAACGATAGTATCAACAAATCCATTACCAGCACCTATGCCCACCACAGCAAGGAAGAGAGTAATACCTATTTGGCGTATCATCTTATTGGCCGATGAGGTCGTGTAGGTTACCAGTTTCAGTTGCGGGCCAAACTTACTCATGAGGATAGATACGATAAGCGGACCACCTGCCAGACCAAGCTTTACGGGTACCGGCACATTGGGTATAAAGATAGGCAATGAGCCGAGCACCACACCCAGAGCTATACCGAGGAAGAGTGATGCGAGGTTAGGCTCCTCAAGGCGCTTCACCGAGTTGCCCATGAGCTTACCAATCTTCTGTATACTTTCAGGCTTACCCACCACCACGATGCGGTCGCCCAACTGAAGCAACAGGTGCGAATCAGCAATAAGGTCCACACCGGCACGGATAATACGCGAAATAGCCACATTGAAAGTCTGACGCAACTTCAGGTCACCCAAGCGCTTACCATTGATGCGGGGATTAGTGATGACGAATCGCTCCGAGATCAGATTATTCGCCTCAATGGCATCCCATTCAGCCATATTCATATTAATACGAGGACCAATGAGCAATGTGAGCGCCTCCACCTCGAGCGGAGTAGCCACAAGGAAGAGTTTATCGCCTTTGCCCAATGTCGTAGTCGACTCAGCCAGTTCTATGTCGTGTGTACGCTCGTGCAGCACACGAGTGATGACACATTTACGCCCAAACAGTTCCTGAATCTCGCGGATTGTATGTCCACATACCGAGTCGTTGTGTACCTCGAGGGTTACCGCTTCGAGCTGTTCAGCATTCTCCTTATTGCGTTCCATCATGATGCGACGCTCATTGTCAAAGTTGACACGAAAGATACGCTTCAGCACGATGATGCTCAATATGACACCCACCACACCCAACGGATAGGTTACGGCATAGCCCTGCGCGATAGAAGTGTTCACCTCGCCCGTCATATCATAGAAGGTCTGCTGTGCAGCACCCATACCCGGAGTATTGGTCACCGCTCCACTGAGCACACCCACCATATCAATAAGGTCAGTACCCGTAATGAGGTGTATAGCATAGGCCGTGATGCAAGCCAGCAGTACCATAGCTACGGCCAACATGTTCAGCGTGATTCCCCCTTTGCGGAATGAAGAGAAGAAACCTGGCCCCACCTCCAAACCGATGGAGTAGATAAAGAGTATCAGTCCAAACTCCTTGACAAAGTGCGCTGTAGTATTATCGAGCAAGAAGCCGAAGTGTCCGGCGATGATACCCACAAAGAGGATCCAGGTTACGCCCAACGACACACTGCCAAACTTGACACGATTGAGCCCAAGTCCGATGGCGATAACTATGGCCACGACAAACACCGAGTGAGCAACGCCACTACCAGTAAAGAGGTCTACTAACCATTCCATGATGTACCAATATCTTTAATATATATTACCAGAATGCAACAAATGTTCACGCCACATCAGAGGCGATCGCCTCCTACTTGAGGAACACGAAGAACACCGCAGCGATGAGACATCCGAAGGCCACGAAATGATTCCACTGCAGCGCCTCACCCTTGAAGAATACGATGGTGAATACCGTGAAGATAGCGATAGATATCACCTCCTGTATCACCTTGAGTTGCATCAGCGTGAAAGCTCCTCCATTGCCCACGAATCCCATTCGGTTGGCAGGCACCTGGCAGGCATACTCAAAGAGTGCCAGAAACCAGCTGATAAGGATAACGATGTAGAGCGGAGTGTTGTCAGAGACCAACTTCATCTGTTGAAGCTTGAGATGTCCGTACCAAGCGAATGTCATGAAGATATTCGATACGATAAGCAGTAAGATAGTACCTATTCCGTGCATATTTTATATATTTTAAAAACGGAGCACAAAATTAGTGCAAGGTGAGAGAAAAACCAAAACTTGTTTTGAGTTTTTCCTCTCTATAGCCCAAATTCGGGCTATGCAAAGCATAGATTAAAAGAGTGCACCTCAAACAAAAAAGCAAGTTTACCCCATTTTTTTGCATTGCGAGGCCAACTTTTCCACCCTTTGTGGTATAAATTAAGTTGTAATACTTTCAAATAACCGATTTTTTACATTACTTTTGCAAAGCAATTTAAACATTTTTAACCTAAAAAGATAAAGACTATGTGGAGAAAATTCTGTGGTTGGCTATTGAAGGTCATGGGATGGACAGTAGATAATCCTACTGTTGTGCCCGAAGACAAGTGTATCATACTCGGTGTTCCGCACACTTCAGGATGGGACTTTGTTATATCATACCTCTTCTACACCTCTATCGGCGGTAATGCCAAGGTGATGGTGAAAAAGGAGTTTTTCTTCTGGCCCTTGGGCGGACTGCTGCGCAAGTTGGGCGGACTTCCCGTAGACCGTAAGAACGCCACACGACTCATGGTAAGCACCATCCATGCCATGAAGGAGACAAAGGTATGCCACTTGGCACTAGCTCCCGAAGGCACTCGTAAGCCCATCAAGCGTTGGAAGACAGGCTTCCACACCATCGCACGCGAGGTAGGATGCTCAGTATACATGGGATACTTTGACTGGGGCACCAAGCATGTAGGATGGGGCAAGAAGGTAGAGCTCACCGACGATGCCCGTGCCGACATGCAGCGCATCCAAGAGATGTACGAGGAGATGCACCTCGTAGGCAAGCATAAGGAAAATTACATTACTCATTAATATAAACCTAACTATGATCCAACTCTACAAGCGTATGCAGCGCATGAGGGAGAACTATGTGGACACCCTCACTAAACTTTACGAATACGCCACAACGGCATATGCCAAGAACCAATACACCCAGTGGTACAACACCAAGGAAGGCGGATACACCTACCACGAGTTCAAGCAGAAGTGCGATAGCATCTCTAAGATATTGACCCAGTACGGTATCGGCTCGGGCGACAAGGTAGCTATCCTCGCGCAGAGCATGCCCAACTGGTCTGTAGCATTCTACGCCACCGCTCCCTTTGGTCGTATTGCTATACCTATCCTCCCCGACAGTTCAGAGAATGAGGTAACCAACATCATCAACCACTCAGAGAGTAAGGTGATGTTCGTATCACAGAAGCTCGCGGGCAAGCTCAGCCAAGAGGTGAAGGACAAGATGGTGCTCATCTTCGACCTCGACACCTTCGAGTTGCTCAAGGCCGACGAGGAGAAGTTCACCTGCGATGGCCGCACCAGCGTGCCCACCCCCGACGACATCGCCACCATCATCTATACCTCCGGTACTACAGGTAGTGCCAAGGGTGTGGTACTCAGCCACCGCAACTTGACATCCAATGTCATCACCTGCTATCACTCATGCAAGCGTACTGAGAAGGACCGCTGGCTTAGCGTGCTCCCCATGGCACACACCTTGGAGATGACACTCGGCATGCTCTACCCCATGTACTGCGGCGCTACGGTATACTACTTGCCCAAGCCTCCTGTAGCCTCACTCTTGCTCAAGGCACTCAAGGTAGTAAAGCCCACCACCATGCTCACCGTACCGATGATTATCGAGAAGGTGTACAAGGGCAGTGTGCTCCCCACTATACAGAAGAGTCCCGCACTAGCATGGATGAACGAGCACATGAATGGATTGATGTGCAAGATTATCGGCATGAAGCTGAAGAAGACCTTCGGTGGCCACATGTCATTCTACGGCATCGGTGGTGCCAAGCTCGACCCCGAAGTAGAGAGATTCCTCCTCAAGGCAGGCTTCCCCTACGCCATCGGATATGGTCTCACAGAGACCTCTCCCCTGTTGGGTTATGCCATGCACGGTTGGCGCACGATAGGCTCATTCGGTTATCCTGTATACAATGTACAGCTCAAGTTACACAATGTAGATCCCAAGACAGGCGAAGGCGAGATCGTAGCCAAGGGTCCGAATGTGATGCTCGGATACTACAAGGACCCCATACGCACGAAGAGCGTGTTCACCGAAGACGGATGGTTCCGTACCAGCGACATCGCTACTGTTGACGAGAAGGGCCGTTACTTCATCAAGGGCCGCAATAGCAACATGATTCTCGGTCCCTCAGGCGAGAACATCTACCCCGAAGAGATTGAGAATGTCATCAACAATGTAGAGGGTGTGAGCGAGTCTATCGTGGTAGAGCGCGACGGCCGTCTCGTAGCACTCGTACAGCCTATGGAGAACTACATCGAGTGGGACAATGAGAATGTAGACAAGATTTACGACTTCATCGAGTCATGGAAAGACAAGGTGCTCAAGGTGGTAAATAAGAATGTGAACAAGTCATCACAGGTAAGTTCAGTAGAGGTGATGAAGGAACCCTTCGAGAAGACCGCAACACAGAAGATACGCCGCTTCAAGTACAAAGAATCGGCACCTACTGTAGAGCAGGACAAGAAGAGCAAGAAGAACCAGAAAAAAGATTAAACGATTCCATAAGGAACTATAAATAACTCCGGGTGCTCTAAGCGCTCGGAGTTTTATTGCGTAATAATATATGAAAATCAACAGACTCATACTCACCCTACTCACCTTGAGCACTATGACCACCGTTATGGCTCGCGACACCGAGAACCCCCTCTTTAGTGGCTATGAGGGAGGCATGATGCTACACATGGGCTACCTGAATGGTAATATCACTCCCCTCGCCCACCAAGCGCAAGGCATAACCAAAGGCATTGGCGGTGCCATACGCCTCAAGATGGGCAACCACTGGCGTGTGGGTACCGAAGGGTATACCTCTACGATGGGACAGCTCGACAACGGCAGCTACATCAAGACCTTTTGGGCAGGACTACTGACCAGTTACACCCACACCTGGGGACGCTTTGCCCCCTATCTGGGAGTTACTGTAGGCGGAGGCACCACCACCGACTTCCTCATGCTCGAGGGTAGCGGCAAGGATTGGACTCCTGAGCCCGAAGCCTACTACCACAAAGCGGCGTTCTTCGCCTTCGATCCCTTCATCGGGTGCGACTACATCGTGAGCGACAAGCTACGCCTCACCCTCAAGGTAGACTACCTCAACGGTATCAGCCGCAAGGAGCTATACCTCCCCACAGGCCCACGCGCCTATGTAGGCTTCATGTTTTGTCATTAACCGAAGAAGAATGGACTTTTGGCATCACTTCCGCATCAGTATCCTTTAGCGCTGCGCGTAAGGATTTGAACGTTTAACGCCGATGCGAAACCTTTAGGTCGACGCCGTAAGGGGCTGAAGTCAATAAAAGCGTCGGTTAATCCTACTCCGTAGGCTTTTCCTCCTCCTTACTCGGCATAGATTAAGACTTGCCCTAGCACTTGGCTAGTCCAAGAAGTTTATCTCTGCTCTCGCTTCGTTCGTCGGTTGCGATGCCAATGCGAAATGAGCATTGGTTGCGACAAAGAGAACTAGTTGTCCCGAGTGTACTTTAGCACCATTAGGTTTATATCCCCAAAGTAAAGGATTAAAGACAAATGTAATGACTGATGCAACGGACAAACTATCGTCTATACTCCTAGGCAAAGCGACCACAACAAAACTCCTAAACTCCAAGAATTAACTCTAAACTCTAAACAAATTAACGGTTAGAAGTTAATGGTTAATGTTTTTTTTTTTGGGGGGGGGGAGGGAGCTGTAGCACTAAACTCTACCCCCGCAGCTTAAGCCTACTCCATACATACTGCCAAGTCCTGAACGGTACATCCCATACCATCTCGTGCGGGTAGCGAATAAAGAATTTCCAGTTACGTCGTAGGGAGTTATACAGTCGTGGGAATAGCAGGTGATGACGCGTACGATTTATGCGCGCATCATACTTACCGAAGTTACCCGCCAGCATGATTTCCGAGAGCAGGAAGCGCCCTTCGCGCTCATCGGGAGCAGTAATGAGGTACTCCTCCTCCAGGCCGAACACCTCCGCCATCACCCACATCATAGCCCGTGCGAAGCGCATCATGCGCAGTTGTCGTAATGTCGCCACCGTACGTTCCCGGCTCTCTGCCGTGGCTGGTTGGCGTAGCACATAGTAGTAGTCCAGCACTTGGCGCAATCCTATGCCCTCACCGAAGAGATGCATATAGATATGTAAGAGAATGAATACCCGGTTAAATTCCGCCGTAGGCACACTGATACTCCCTACCTCTTCGGGCAGTTCCACCTCGTGGCGCCACTGCGCTGCAGCATAAGCAGCGAAGAAACGCTGCAGTCTATGATTGAGGATAGGTGCGAAGAGATGTCCCGGCGTCACATGCACCTCCACCTCCGCATCCTCGTGTAGAGGATAGTGGATATGCTGGTATGTCAGCCCTTTCAAGCCCACGCGGTTGCGTGCAAAGTCGTATATTCTCTCTCGTCCTCCGCTAAGCCATATATCAATGTCTCCCGATGTTCGCAACAACGGGTCCGGGTATAGGGTCGATATACCCTGTCCTTTCAGGATGCAGCAGTCGAAGCCCTCGTCACGGAAGAACGCTAACGTCTCCACCGCCCGTTGGTTGAGCAGGCGACTCCTCTCCATGATATGCTCCTTCAGCATATACCACTGCAGCAGCACCTCCTTAGGCGGTCGTTGTTCTTTGGGTAGCCGTTCCAGTGCAGAGAATAGTACCCCCACCAGCGTCTGCTGTATCGCCATTCGGTACATGTCGCGCCACTGCTCGGGAGTAGGCGCCACAGACAACTCTAGCTGTCGCCCAAGAGCCACGCGTAGTATCTCGAAGAAGAGAATATTCACATTCATACTGCGAAAATACTCAGAATATCCGATACCACAAAACAACCATAGGAAAAGTTTGCGTCACCTGAGACTTTGCCTTTCTCTCACAGCACGAACTTTAGCTATTAGCAGTTGACTAAAACAATATTGTATCAACAGAATTTAAACTATTTTTCTTTCTCACGGAGTGGCATCCTGATCAAGAGCGCCAAGAGCTAAAAGCCAATAGCCAACAGCCGCAGTTCCCGTTAATCGTTCAATATTCATCGTTAATCGTTAAACCACTCTCAAAAGCAAATAGGGCTGCATGCAGCCCTATTCATCACACAGTTCAAAGCTCACCACTCACCGCCTCCTTGATGCAGTCTACGATGTAGTGTACATCCTCGTCCGTCACATAAGGACCTGCGGGTAGGCAGAAGCCCACTTTGAAGATATCCTCCGACACTCCGTTGATGTAGGCCACACTCTTATTCGAAGTCTGACGAATAACACCATCCGGCAAATTTTCAATTTTCATTTTTTCATTTTCAATTTGCGTGTATACCGGCTGCTTGTGCATGGGCTTCCACACGGGGCGGCACTCCACCTTCTTGTTGAGCATGAACACGCGTAGCGCCTCCACATTATCATTGGGCTGGCAGTCCGTTGTTGCCGATGACACCTGCTTGATGACACCCGCAGCGCCACCCACAGCACTCTTGATTACCTCCTTGTAGGCGTTTTCTTGACCGATCACCTTCACCTTAGGATCCAGCGTAGCCGCACACAGCCAGAAGTTACTGTCGTAGCGCGGGTCGGCAGGCTGCTCGTGCAGGGTGACCCCCTTCACATCCCTCAGCAGCTCCTTGTACAGCTCCTGTACATGCTTGTGATGTGCGATATGATTATCGAGCACCGTCATCTGTCCGCGTCCGATACCCGCACACACATTACTCATGCGGTAGTTATATCCGATAGCTGTATGCTCATAGTAGGGATAGGCGTCACGCGCCTGTGTAGCATACCACATCACCTCATTGGCATCGGCAGAATCCCCATTACATATCAGCGCACCGCCACCCGAGGTGGTGATCATCTTGTTACCATTGAATGAGAGCACACCAAAGCGACCGAAGGTACCCAGTACCTGACCATTGAAGCGCGAGCCCATACCCTCGGCAGCATCCTCTATGACGGGGATACCATACTTATTGGCAACGGACATCAGCTTCTCGCAGTCGTAGGGCATGCCATAGAGCGCTACAGGGATGATGGCCTTCGGCTTGCGGCCTGTCTGTGCTATGCGGTCCTTGATAGCCTCTTCGAGCAGCACGGGATCCATGTTCCAAGTATCGCGTTCTGAGTCTACAAATACCGGCTTCGCACCGAGATAGGTGATGGGGTGCGATGATGCGCAGAAGGTGAACGACTGTACCAACACCTCGTCGCCCGGACCTACACCACACGCTATCAGTGCCAGGTGCACTGCCGCTGTACCAGCACTCAAACAAACGACCTTTACACCTCGGTCTGTTGTCTGTTGTCCGTTGTCCGTTGACTTAGGATTGACAAATCGCTCCAGGTCTTGTTCAAACGCTGTCACATTCGGTCCCATGGGTACCACCCAGTTGGTATCGAATGCTTCCTTCACATATCGTTGTTCCGCCCCATCTTCTGACATATGCGCCAGACAAAGGTATATCATCTTTCTTTCTTCCATCACGGTATATCTTGAGATTTTGATTCTATTTATTCCATTATTACTTTAAGACCTTCCAACGGCCGCTTCTTTTTGAGCCAATGCGTTCTATTTCACCTTGTTCCTTAAGCAGTCTTATTTCATTTTTGAATGGCTGTTCTTGACATTCCACTTTTCTCCACTATCAGCGGAATGGTTATCAACGAATCCTCCTCCATTAAATCTTGTATAAGCATCTAAACTTTCGGCTCACTTTTTAGCTCACCTCTTTGTTTACTCCTATTCCTTCAGCTTATAATTCAGCGAAAATACATAGTTTTTTTGATATTACAAAAGAAATGGGCGAAAAGTTTAAAATAAGCGGGGTTTAGGTTAAAAACACTCTACTGTGGTTAAGGACTGGAGAAGACAACCGACGCAATATGAAAGCGTCATCGTACACGCGAGCGTGTCCCTTTCCAAAAACGAACTTCCCCATAGGCTGTGGAGAAGTTATAATGGATTGGATTATCCTTTAAGCCAACGGTCAAGAGCTAACGGCTAATAGCCAATAGCTGCAACAGAGCTACTTAACTCTAAATCCTAAAGTTTAGGATTCGCTATTCCTTCACCACCCTAGCAGGTACTCCAACGGCAGTTACACCATCGGATATATCCTTCACGACGGCGGCTCCAGCGCCGATGGTACTCCAGCAGCCTATATGTACACAAGGGATAGCATACGAGCCTACTCCCATGATTGTACCTTCTCCTACATGTACCTGACCACATAGGGTTGCGTGCGGAACTATATGGCAATAATCACCCACCACACATTCATGGATATTGCATTAGGTGCCTCTTAATGCTAAGAGGCTCATGGCTCAAAGTCATCGGCCTCGCATTGCTCTGACTTGTGCTGATATAGCCCCCGTTTTTCGCGTCAAAATGGCACACTGTGGCAGAAAATCGACCCGTAACGGAAGATTATGACACACGAAACCCTTGTGGCAAGGTTTTTGTTTATACTATAGTATGACAAGATGTCGGATGAGCTGTGAGCTACGAGTTAGGATACGGCATTCTACACCTTCTAAATAGAATCAAAACTGAAAATTACAATATGAGCACTCAAGAAGAAAAGAAGATGACTGATGAGGAGTTGACCACTGCGGCTGAAGAGACCGCTACTCCCGAGAGCAATGACAGCGTAGATAACACCGAGCAGCAGAGCGAGGAGCCACTGAGCGAGGTAGACCAACTGAAGCTGCAACTGGCCGAAGCGGAAGCGAAGATTGCCGACCTACAGGACCGCTACCTGCGCCAAGCAGCGGAGTTTGACAACTACCGCAAGCGCACCATGAAGGAGAAGGCAGACCTCATCAAGAGCGCTGCCGAGAAGGTGATGGTGGCCGAGCTACCCATCGTGGACGACATGGACCGCGCACTCGACAATATGGAGAAGGGCATGGACGCTGACGCTTGCATCGAGGGATTCAAGCTCATCGCGCAGAAGTTCAAGAATACCCTCGCCCAGCAAGGATTGGAGAAGATTGACACTGACGGACAGGACTTTGATACCGACTACCACGAGGCTATCGCCCTCATCCCCGCCCCCAGCGAGGAGCTGAAAGGCAAGATCCTCGACTGCGTACAAGCTGGCTACAAACTGGGCGATAAGGTAATACGACACGCAAAGGTGGCGGTAGGACAATAAAGGAGGCCTCCCTAACCCTCCTGAAGGAGGGAACTTCGGAGACCATTGCAAACAGATAAAAAGACTTAACACAACAAAAGTAAAACAATAATCTTCCGCGATGCACGCATCACCCCTCTTTAGGAGGGGAAGGGGGAGGCTCCCAATTTATGGAAAAGAGAGATTACTACGAAGTCCTTGGCGTCGACAAGAAGGCGTCGGCCGACGAGATCAAGAAAGCATACAAGAAGATGGCCATCAAGTATCATCCTGACCGCAATCCGGGTGATAAGGCGGCAGAAGAGAAGTTCAACGAGGCAGCATAGGCCTATGAAGTACT
>JAFYMV010000128.1 GCA_017548225.1 Bacteroidaceae bacterium
CAACGATAATAGCGGTCTAACAGTAAAATGCGAGGTAACCGTACAAAAGAATCAGCTCACAAGCCTTACCATCAACAAGACAAAAGCCACACTCACCGAGGGAGACTCTATAACGCTGACCGTGAAGACCAAGCCCTCATCAGCTCCCGACCACTCTGTAACATGGAGCAGTAGCGACGAGAATATTGCCACCGTCGATTCTACAGGTAAGGTGATGGCTATCGCTGAAGGCAAAGCTATCATTACCGTTACTGCTAACGATGGTAGTGGACTGACCGCAACATGCGAGGTAACCGTACAAAAGAAAGAGTCAGGTATCTTTACCACATCTACTACTACCCTATCTATACAAGCCGTAGATGGTACCATTACCATTGATGGTCTTGCCCAAGGCTCGATAGTTAGCGTATACAACACCATAGGTAAACTGATTGCTACAGCTACTGCCACTAACAGCACTATAGGCATCAACACAGGACTTACCAAAGGGCATATTGCTATTGTTATGGTAGACACCCATTGCGTAAAGGTGCAGATGAAATAAAGGAATCCCCTATTTTTCAACAAAGATACCGTGCCGACAACCACTCCGGCACGGTATTTTTCATTTGCGTTAGGGGATAAACTATCAAAAGAGGGGGTAATATTGTCCAAATGTCAGTTTATCCCCTATTAATTGATTGTTTTTAGGCTCACGGAGGTATTCATTCCCACTACTTTTGTCGCAGTTTTATCAACCCCTAAAAAGAAACGGATATGAACGACAAATTTGACAAAGACCTCGTTGCTGTACAGGATGAACTCTTACGCTACGCTTACAAGTTGACCATGGATCGCGAAGAAGCCAATGACCTATTACAAGAGACTTCACTCAAGGCACTTGACAATCGCGATAAGTACACCCCCGACACCAACTTCAAGGGGTGGGTATACACCATCATGCGCAATATATTTATAAATAATTACCGCAAGACCGTGCGCGACCAGACTTTCGTAGACCACACCGATAACCTCTTCCACCTGTCTTTGCCGCAAGATGCTGGATTCGAAAGTACCGAGAGCGCATATGACACCAAAGAGATACGCCGTGCAGTGAACGCACTACCCAAAGAATATCGAATACCCTTTGCCATGCATGTATCGGGCTTCAAATACCGCGAGATTGCTGACAAGCTATCTCTTCCTCTCGGCACAGTCAAAAGCCGTATCTTCTTTACCCGCCAGCGATTGCAGATGCAGTTAAAGGACTTCAGATAACAAAGATACATCAGCCCCCCCCACAACCTCATCAGCGCCTGTTTACAAACTTGTCGTTGGTGGGGTTTATTTTCTTTATATCCGGCCTTGTTCTATGAAGAAAATACCAGCACTTTCTTAATATTCACTCGTTGAGAATTGGCATTCCGCTCGAGTTACACAAATTTTAGCAACTTTGTCGTAGAAGATACGCAGCGCCTCGGGATAAAGAATAAAACTTTTATTTTGTTCTCCACTCGGCTGCACTAACTTTAATCTATGCTCGCATAGTTTTAAATTAGGCTGCGGATCAGAACCTTTAGGTCGACGCCCGAAGATAAAAATCGAAGGGGCTAAAGTCAAATGCTCAAATAAATTTGGCATTTCGCTCGCCTTGCACTAATTTTGTCCCTTGTATGATGACAGAAGATGAGAAATTGGCGTTACAAGAACGCATTATCGAAGCACTGAAAACAGTGTACGACCCCGAGATACCGGTCAACATCTATGACCTCGGACTGATATACCGCATCGAGCTGATGGATGACGGCCGTGCCGAAGTGGACATGACACTTACCGCTCCTAACTGCCCTGCTGCAGACTTTATTATGGAGGATGTGCGCATGCGTGTTGAAGGTATCACAGGAATCACCTCCGCTACCATCAACCTCGTATTTGAGCCTGAATGGGACAAAGAGATGATGAGCGAGGAGGCAAAGCTTGAGTTAGGATTTTTGTAATCACACACTACAATAATTCATAAATTCAGAATTAATCAACATGGTTTATTTCATCTCTGACGCACATCTTGGCAGCCGAGCACTCACTTCGATGCGTACACGCGAGCGCCGCTTGGTCAACTTCCTTGACAGTATCAAGCACAAGGCATCGGCAGTGTACATGTTGGGCGACATGTTCGACTTTTGGTTCGAGTACCATAATGTAGTACCCAAGGGATTCACACGATTCTTGGGGAAAGTGTCCGAACTTACTGATATGGGTGTAGAGGTGCATTTCTTTATTGGGAACCACGATCTCTGGTGCAAGCAATACCTCACTGAAGAGTGTGGCATTATCATGCACTACGAGCCCATGACCATCGATATCGACGGCAAACTATTCTATCTGGCTCATGGCGACGGACTGGGCGACCCCGATAAGAAATTCAAGTTTCTGCGTGGGATGTTTCACAACCCTTTCTTGCAGTGGCTATTTGCAGGTGTCCCTGCCCGTTGGGGTATGGAGTTTGGGCTCGAATGGGCCAAACATAGCCGCTTCAAACACGAGAAAGAGGGTGCTCCCCGATATATGGGCGAGCAGAACGAGCCTCTCATCGTATATTCTAAAGAGTACCTAAAGCAACACCCCGATATCAACTACTTCATCTACGGGCACCGCCATATCGAACTTGACTTGATGCTCACTCGCGATGCCCGCCTACTCATCCTGGGCGAATGGATAGATTTATGCACTTATGCAGTATTTGATGGAGACACCTTGCGTATGGAAAACTTTATCGAAGGGGAGACACAACCATAAGAAAAGGACTAACGGTAACTAACTATCCACATATAGCTATTGACCGTTGACAATGAAAACACTAAACTATAAACAATACACTCTAAACATTGAAAACTATGAAACGAATCTTTTCTACCTTATTGCTTTGTATAGCAACTTGGGGACTTTTCGCTCAAGAGAACAAGCAAGAGATTGTCAAGACAGGTTGGAACTTCGGTCCTCTGCCTGTAGTAGGCTGGGATAGCGATCTCGGTTTCCAGTATGGAGCTTGCGTCGACATCTTCAATTTTGGCGATGGTAGTAACTACCCCTCGTACAACTACAAGATGAATCTTGAGGCATCCACCTATACTGGCGGTTCATCACTCCTCCGCTGCTATGGCGACTTCAAGACTCTCATCCCCGATGGTAAGTTGTTCTTTGACTGCACCTACTTCAATGCCAAGAAATTCGACTTCTACGGTTTCAACGGCTACGCTTCGCCCTACAACCCCGAGTTCCTCCTGTCATTGAATCCCCTAGAAATGCTTGGCGACAACACTTCAGCATTCTATTGGATGAAGCGCAATCAGTTCCGCCTCGTTACCAGCGTGCAGCGTCGCATCACAGGAAATCTCCACTGGGCTGCAGGTTTTGGCTATTACAACATACAGACAGGTAAGGTCAAAATTGACGGCTACGAAAACCAAGTAACCCTGTACGACCTCTACCGTACCACAGGACTTATCCGCGACAATGAGGCCAACGGAGGCAATGTGCTTCAGTTCAAGGCTGGACTCGTATATGACACCCGTGACCACGATAGCGACCCCACCCGTGGAGTCAACATCGAAGCCACCCTCGTAGGCACCCCCGATATCATTGACCGTGCAGGCTATAGCAATCTCGGATTTACCTTCGTAGGTAGCCAGTATGTACCCGTATGGGGCGACAAACTCACCTTTGCCTATCGTCTCGGTGTACAAGCCAAGCTAGCCGGTGAGATTCCCTACTATTTCATCAACAACCTCAATACCCTTTTCTTCCGCAAGGTATACACAGAAGGACTCGGTGGCAATGCATCCGTTCGTGGCATCAACCGCAATGGCGTGGTGGGTAATGGTATGGCATGGCTCAATACTGAGTTCCGCTGGCGTATTGTCAATTTCCGTGCCATCAACCAGAATTTCCACATCGCCCTCAATCCCTTCTTTGATATGGGTCAAGTGATACAACCCTATCGACTCGAAGAGCAGAAGAAGGCATACGAAATGCTGGGAGGCGAATACAATCCGCTCAACAAGTACAACCCCTTCTACTCGGGCAATGAGGAGAAACTACATGCCACAGCAGGTTGTGGATTGAAGATTGTGATGAATCGCAACTTCGTAATCTCCGTAGAGATGGCCCGCGCTCTTGATAGCCGCGATGGTCAAAAGTTGTGGAACAATATCGGTTTCAACTACCTCTTTTAAAGACTAAAGAAGCCTCCCCCGCCCTCCCCAAAAGGGGTGAGTTTTCATCCATCGTTGAAAAGGAACAGGTTATAGATTTAGGATTCTTGTGAACCACTAACAAGCATTTCCAAGTCACCCCTCCTTGAGCCGACGCGATATGAAAGCATCGGTTGCGACGGCGAGAACGAACTAGTTCTCCAGAAGGAGTTCTACTAAACATTAAAGGGGATCCGTCAAAGAAGAAGCATGAGATACCTCTATATTATTCTCGGTACTTTCAGTTTAGTTGTGGGCATCATTGGGATATTCCTCCCCGTGTTGCCTACAACTCCTTTATTATTGCTTACCGCCTTTTGCTATTACCGCGGTTCGGAGCGCCTTTACGATTGGCTCATGAGGCATCCCTACTTGGGTACACACATCAAGAATTTCAGAGAGAATCGTATCATCCCCCGAAAGGCAAAAGTCTATATACTCATCATGCTATGGGCATCGCTTCTCTTCTGTGCCTATATCCTCTCCCCTATCTGGCTCAAATGCTTGATGATAACCATTGCCATTGGGGTAACATGGCACATACTCTCCTATAAATCAAAATAATGACTCTCCCAAGGAGTACCTAGCCACTAGATACCAACCCCATACACTCTCTCGCGAAGCCACATTCCATACTCCTTTAGGGTATGTGTGGCCAAGTATTGATGTTGCGCCTCCACGCTGATAACTGGTCCCACGACAATTCGCACAGGGCGGTGGGCCTTGTTGAATACCTCGCCAGGAAGACGCAATAGGCGCACGCGCCAATCGATGAGCCCCAACATGTAAAAGAACGAAGAGTTCCTATCAATGAAGTGTACTGGCAATATGGGTACCTTTGCTTTAGCCATAAAGGCGATAATCGCAGGCTGCCATTCACGATCACGCACACAACCATCGCGCAAGCTGAAGTCACTGATGG
Source organism: Bacteroidaceae bacterium (assembly GCA_017548225.1). GTDB lineage: Bacteria > Bacteroidota > Bacteroidia > Bacteroidales > Bacteroidaceae > UBA1189. Next base: position 5,152 of record JAFYMV010000128.1, read on the forward strand.
CCCCTGCGGGGAGCAATCCCAATGCTCCGCCTGAGCGCAGATGTGCGAGCGCACGGCGAACTCCCATAATACTTTCTCTGGTTGCTACCGTGCGTTCCACACCAGTAGGTGTAACAGGGATAAGCGAGGGAGACAGCGCTTCTACCCTACTCAAGAACTGATTTACCATCAGTTTGTAGTCTGCACGACGATGCCCGAAG
>JAFYMV010000129.1 GCA_017548225.1 Bacteroidaceae bacterium
CATGCTCATAGAGGGACTCAAGGTTGTCGATCCTGAGCGCTTTGCATCTGAGGAGAATCTCTCCGTGCGCATCCGCTACCGTAGTAAGTCGGTGCCTTGCAGTATTGTACGAGAGGTTGAAGATGGGCGCGTGCTGGTACAGTTTCATGAGGAGGTATCAGCTGTCACCCCAGGCCAATCGGCTGTGTTCTATGTGGGTAATCGTCTCGTAGGTGGCGCTTTTATCGCTTCACAACGTGGCATCGGGCAGTGGGTGTAACTAATTGTTGGTGATAGGTTAAAGGTTGTAGGTTATGGGAGCATCTGGATGGCTGTCTGTTGTCCGTTGTTCCTCGGTCTTCATTGCCATCTATGGCTTCCAAAAATATGTGATCTTATTTGCTTTTGTGTCTAGATAGTAAAAAATACGTTATAATTAGCTCATTTTCTTTTTGTATTCATTAATGTTTTTGTACCTTTGCGTCTTCAAATTTGAAAAGGTATTAGTAAATGAGTACAAAGAAGGCAACCCCTGACTACATCTTTGAGGTGAGTTGGGAGGTGTGTAATAAGGTAGGAGGTATCTATACGGTGCTTTCTACAAGGGCAAAGACAATTCTGACACAGACAAATGCCCAATTGGTTTTTATAGGTCCCGATCTCTGGAAGGATACAGAGAACCCTCTCTTTAAGGAAGATAAGCGCCTGCTTGCTGGATGGCGTAAGAAAGCTACCGAAGAAGGCTTCGAGATTCGTATCGGCCGCTGGAATATTCCCGGTGAGCCCGTTGCCGTATTGGTTGACTTTACACCTTATTATAATATAAAGAATGAGATCTACGCTGAGGCGTGGAATCTCTTCGGTGTGGATTCACTCCATGCCTATGGCGACTATGACGAGGCAAGCATGTTCTCATATGCTGCCGCACGTGTTGCCGAGAGCTACTACAACCACATCATTGCCAAGGATGCCAAGAAGGACGAAGCTCCCAAGGTGATTTATCAGGCACATGAGTGGATGACAGGTCTCGGTGCGCTCTTCTTGAAGCACTGGATCCCCTCTATCGCTACCATCTTCACCACTCACGCTACTTCGATAGGTCGTTCTATCGCAGGTAACATGAAGCCCCTCTACGACTACATGAGCGGCTACAACGGTGACCAGATGGCTCAGGAGCTCAACATGGAGTCAAAGCACTCTATCGAGAAGCAATCAGCACATCGTGTGGACTGCTTCACTACCGTGAGCGAAATCACTGATGTTGAGTGCACCCAGTTGCTCGAGAAGCCTGCCGACGTAATCCTCGTCAATGGTTTCGAGGACGACTTCGTACCCAAGGGCGCTGCCTTCACCGCTAAGCGTAAGGAGGCTCGTAAGGTGATGCTCAATGTGGCTGGTAAGTTGCTCGGTCAGCAGTTTGCCGATGACACCATCATCGTATCTACCGGTGGTCGTTACGAGTTCCGCAACAAGGGTATCGACATCCTGCTCGAGTCGCTCAAGCGTCTGTCCAATGAGCCTTCGCTCGACCGCGATGTGTTGGCCTTCATCAATGTACCCGCATGGGTAAAGGGTCCCCGCGTTGATTTAATTGAAAGATTAAAGATGAAAGATGAAAATAACTCTCAACTTTCAATTTTCAATTTTCAATTGGAGAATCCCGTCATCAGCCACGAGCTCTACAACATGGACGATGACAAGGCCCTCTCTATGATGCGCGCTATCGGTCTGAACAACGACCCCAACAGCCGTGTCAAGGTAATCTTCGTGCCTTGCTACCTCAATGGCAACGACGGCATCTTCAACATGCCATACTATGACCTGTTGCCCGGTGATGACCTCGCCGTATATCCCTCATACTATGAGCCTTGGGGTTACACTCCGCTCGAGAGCGTAGCTTTCCACGTGCCCACCATCACTACCGACCTCGCAGGTTTCGGCCTCTGGGCCAACTCGCTCAAGGGCGAATACAGCCAGCTCGAGGATGGCGTGAAGGTTGTACACCGTACTGATAGCAACTGGGATGATGCTGCTAACGAGATTAAGAACACTATCCTTACCTTCACCAAGATGGATGCTAAGCAGGTGACCGAGCTTCGTCGCCGCGCATCGGCCATCGCCAAGAAGGCGTTGTGGGATAAGTTCGCAAAGTATTATCTCGAGGCGTACGATATTGCATTGAGCAAGATTAACGATTAACGTTTAACGATTAACGTTTAACGAAGGCGAAAACGAAAAACGAAAACGATAACGATAACCTCCAGCAGGATGGCAGTCCGTTGTCCGTCGTCTGTAGTCCGTTGTCAAATTAAAAATAGAAACAATCATTAGTTAACTATTGTGATATGAAAATTAAAGTTAGTAATTCAAACGCACCTGCTTGGAAAGAGGTGAACGTTAAGTCGCACATTCCCGCTGAGCTTGCATGCTTGAGCGAGATGGCGCGCAACATCTGGTGGTCATGGACCCCTGAGGCTCGCGAGATGTTCAAGAGCCTTAACCCCACTCTTTGGAAAGAGTGTGGCTTGAACCCCGTGCTCATGCTCGAGCGTCTCAGCTATGAGGCTTTGGTAGAGCTTTCTAAGGACGAGGCTGTACTCGCTCGCATCAATAGCGTGTACAAGATGTTCCGTGAGTACATGGATGTTAAGCCCAATGCTGAGCGTCCCTCAGTAGCTTACTTCTGCATGGAGTATGG
>JAFYMV010000130.1 GCA_017548225.1 Bacteroidaceae bacterium
CTCAGCCTCAAGAGCCGAAAGACTCAACACAACATTGTTATAGGAGAGCGCATCGGTATCGCCACTATCGAGGCGGCGCTGCTCGGCCTCGACCACACGGCAGGCATGGACAAGACGGCGGTCAAGCTCACTGACCAAGGCATTGTAATAGGCAAGATCGATGCATGCGAGCTGAGCTTCGAGGAGGATATCCATACGCATAAGACGATACTCCTCATCGATAAGGAGATTTTGACTCTCGGCAGCACGACTTTTATATCCCATCACGGTAGAGAGGTCAAATGATTGCCCTACGGTAAACTCGGTAAGGTTGCCCGACTGCTCGGCACCCTCCCACATACGCTTCAGCGCCACTTCGGGGTCGGCAAGCGTAATGTCTGTCTTGTTCTCGAGCTTGCGGGCTTCGGCCTCGGCACGAAGGGCGGTGAGGGTGGTATTGTTCTTCTCTATCGACTGAAGAGCCTCACCCCAGCCCTCTCCTGAAAGGGAGGGGGATGCAGATACTAGCACACAAGCGGTCAATAATATTGTTGCAAATGAGATTCTATACTTGTTCATAGTGGTATCTAATTAAAGGTTTTTGTCCTTCTTTCGAGAAGCGGTCAACATATACATCACGGGCACGATAAAGCCATTAAGGAGGGTCGATGTGGCCAAACCGCCGAGAATAACTTTTGCCATAGGACTCTGTATCTCATTGCCCGGGAGCTGACCACCTAAAGCAAGGGGGATAAGGGCCAAAGCAGTAGTGAGGGCGGTCATAAGGATGGGGTTGAGACGATCAATAGATCCGCACATGATGCTCTCTCGCAACGAATATCCTTCGGCACGGAGGTCGTTGTAGCGCTCGATAAGGAGCATGCCGTTGCGGGTGGCAATGCCAAAGAGCGAGATGAAACCGATAATAGCGGGGATGCTGATGTCGCTACCTGTAAACCAAAGCACAAGAACGCCACCTACTAGAGCTAAAGGCAGATTGACCAAGATGACAGCCGACTGCGTGAGGCTACGAAACTGATTGTATAGCAGCAGGTAAATGATCATAATGGCAAACAAGGAGGCGATGAGTAGCGTACGCGAGGCATTCTCTTCGTTCTCAAACTGTCCGCCATACTCGATATGGTAATCTTCGGGCAGTTCGACCTGCTCCTCGATGATACGGCGCATGTCTGTTACCACACTGCGGAGGTCGCGCCCTGCAACATTGGCCGATACCACCACCTTGCGCTCTACATTCTCGCGATTGATGGTGTTGGGACCTACCGACGATACGACATCAGCAATCTGACCCAACGGCACCTTGCTACCGCCAGCATCGACAATGAGTCGGCGTATGTCATCAGCCGTAGCACGACTATCGTCGCCCACCTTGAGCGTGAGGTCAAAGACACGGCGGCCTTCATAAACTTGTGATACGGCTTCGCCAGCCAACAACACATTCACCATATCGGCAAACTCGGGCAGGGTGACACCATACTTGGCCATCACCTCGCGGCGAGGGATAATCTTCAACTGCGGACGCTCTACCTGTTGCTCTACATTGAGGTCTGCCGCACCATCAACACCTTCTACGGCCTCCTTGATACGATTGCCTATGCGATACATTTCATTGAGGTCGGTACCAAAGACCTTGATAGCGATGCTGGCACGAGTACCCGAGAGCATGGCATCGATACGATGACTGATGGGAGCACCTACCTCGATATTCGTACCGGGAAGGGTGCCCAACTTCTCACGAACTTCGGCTACCAACTCCTCTTTCGAGCGGTCGGTAAGGACGAAGGGTGCCTCGATCTCCGATACATTCACTCCCAGTGCATGTTCGTCAAGCTCGGCACGACCAGTCTTGCGCCCTACGGTCTGTATCTCGGGAATGGTGAGCAGAAGTTCTTCGGCACGGCGACCTATCTTGTCAGACTCTTCCAACGAGATACCGGGGAGCGTAGCCACATTGATTGTAAACGAACCTTCATTGAAGGGCGGCAAGAAGGAGCGGCCCAAGTTAAAGAAGGCAACCAAAGCGACTGCAAAGAGTGCCACAGTAGTACCTAGCGCCACACGATGATGAGCAAGAGTCCAAGAGAGGGCACGCGTATAGATTTTGGTGAGGAAGCGGGTGACGGGAGAAGCGGCCTCTCTCCTGTCCCTCTCAAGGAGGGGGGATTCAGACATCGCAGACCCAAATTCCCCTCCTTGGGAAGGGTTAGGGGAGGCTCCCAATAAGAAACTACACAATACCGGAGTCAAGGTGAGTGCTACCAAAGTAGAAGCACACAACGCTACGATAAAGGCTATGCCAAGGGGTGCCAACATACGACCTTCCATCCCGGTAAGGAAAAACAGAGGAACGAAGCTGGCGATGATAATCAATGTGGAATTAAGGATAGGCATACGCACCTCTTTGGAGGCATCGTAGATAACCGTCAGCACAAGACGACGCTCTGCTATCGGCAAAGCGCGATTCTCGCGCAAACGCTTGTACACATTCTCTACATCGACAATGGCATCATCAACAAGAGAGCCCACCGCAATAGCCAAACCGCCCAAACTCATCGTGTTGATTGTGAGCCCCAATGCATTGAGCGCAAGGATAGCTGCTACGAAAGCCAATGGGATAGTTACGAGAGAGATTAGTGTGGTACGCACATTCATCAAGAAGATGAAGAGCACGATAACGACAAAAATAGCTCCTTCAAGAAGGGCACTCTTCACATTGTCTATCGAACTATTGATAAATCGTTCCTGGCGATAAACATCCGTCGTAAGTTTCACATCAGCAGGTAGTTCTCGATGAATATCTTCGAGTGTAGCATCCAATTTCTTGGTCAGTTGCAGCGTGCTCGTATTAGGCTGCTTGGTCACAGTCAGGATAACGGCTGGCTCGGTGCGCAACGAAGCTACGCCAAACTTGGGGCGCTGATCGCCAATCCTTACATCAGCGATGTGGTGCAGCAATAGAGGCGAGTTCCCCACCCGCTTCACTACGGTATGGGCAATATCGTCAACACTGTTTGTCGAGAGCATTCCTCGAATAATATATTCATTACCATACTCATAGAGCGTACCTCCCGTAGCATTCTGATTCAAGCCAGCCACTACCTCCATTACCTCACCCAACGATACACCGTAATGCATCATTCTCTCGGGATTGAGCAGTATCTGATACTCCTTTACCTCACCACCCAAGACTGCCACTTGAGCTACACCTCCTGTAGCGAGCAAACGCGGACGGATGATCCAGTCGGCCAAAGTGCGCAAATCGCGCAGAGAGGTACTATCAGCCGTCAAGCCTACGAAAAGCACCTCGCCAAGAATAGATGACTGGGGACCTAGCGTAGGTGTACCCACATGTTGGGGCAAAGCATCCATCACAGTAGCAATCTTCTCCGATACGATTTGGCGAGCATGATAAATCTCTGTATCCCAATCAAATTCAACCCATACGATAGAGAATCCCGTTGTGCTTGATGAGCGTACACGACGCACACCCGTAGCTCCATTTACTGCTGTCTCAATGGGGAAAGTTACTAACTGCTCCACCTCTTCAGGAGCCATACCTTTGGCTTCGGTCATCACAGTTACCGTAGGGGCATTAAGGTCAGGAAATACATCCACATCCATCGTTGTGGCAGTATACACACCAGCAACCATCAGCAATACCGATGCAACAAGCACCAATAGACGGTTGTGGAGTGAGAATCGTATAATCTTGTTGAGCATAAACGCAATCTTCTATTTACAAATATACTATTACCTATTTTTTTCAGCTATTTTACGATTTACAACTATCATGACAAGAGGGTCAATAATTCATCCAATCGTTCAATAAATAGTAAATTGCAAATCGTCAAATTGTAAATTAGTGGCTGTGTCCATGCGGTATAGCAGTAGACATAGAAGCCAGCTTCACATGGTAGGCCCCATGGGTTACGACGCATTCACCATGGTGCAAGCCATGAAGGATCTCTACACGCTCACCATTGCGGCGGCCAACATGTACACTGCGCTTCTCATACTCTTCGGCACATACCTGCACATATACGAAAAAGAGTCCCTGCTCCTCGGTGAGTGCGCTCACGGGAACTGATACCACCCCATCCTCCTGTGCTGTGAGCAAATAGACTTCAGCATACGAGCCGGGGATAATATCCCCAACATTGTCAAACTCAAAAGTAACAGGAATATAGTGTGAAGCCATATCCGAAGCTGCTCTACCATAGGCTATTAGGCGACCATTCAGTTCGCTTGTCTTGTATAATTTATCCGTGTAGGCAGGACGGAAATTGGCAGCTGTTATCTTGGAAAGTTGTACATAATCGCGTTCCGAAACTTCGGCACGCAACTGCAAACGGCGTGTTTGGGTCACTACTGCAATAGGCTGACCAACTTCTACATAAGCGCCATTTGGCACAAGCACCTGCTTCAGATAGCCATTGATCGGTGATGTTACTGAAGCACCACGCTCCGTCATCCCCTGTGCTTGGCCTTCGTATGTTGTCTTGGCGGTTTCGTAACACAAGCGTACCTGCTCAAACTCCTTGACCGAGATAATCTTATCCCCCACCAAGCGTTGAGCTCGTTCATATTCTGCCAGTGCTGTCTCGTAAGCCAATCGGGCCTTCACTAACGGATCTCCTTCCTGCAATTTTTTGGCAGAGATAGCAGCCAAAACCTTATTGGTGCTCACCTCCTTACCTTCAACGATAGAGGGATTAGCATAGTATAGTACACCTGACGAAGCCGCCACAACCATAGCCTCTTGACCAACCGGCACTTGAATGTGTCCAGCAGTTTTTATAACACCATAGAAGGGATGCTCTTCCACTACCTCCACGCTCAACCCAGCCGCTTGGGCCTGCTGCTTGCTAAAAGCAATACCCTCACCATGAGCATGAGAATGAGCATCGTGACTATGTCCCTCTGCAGCATGTCCATGATCGTCATGACTATGTTCATTTACTGCATGATTATGAGCAATATGAGTATCATGCGAATGACTCTCTGACGCATGCTCGCACTCATGAGTACCCACATGACTGTGTGAATGATCACGCTCTCCATCCTCATGCGCATGATGTTCACATCCTTCATGCTTATGAATATGAGGGTCATGAGCTTGGTGGTCATGAGTATGATGTTCATGACCGTGTTCTCCATGCACATCTACACACTCGTGAGTGTGATTATGTTCACACTCACTATGTTCTACAGAGGTGTGTGATTCGTGATTGTGGTGTTCACCTCCCTTACTTCCACAAGCTGCAAAAATTACCGCCGCGCACAAGCAAAGGTAGTGTTTAATTTTTCCATTCATATATATACGATTTATACTTTATTATACTCTACCTTGCAAAGTTATAAAAATATCCATGCAACTCAGTTGCAAAATCAATCATCGTGCTCCCAAAGCTTCACCCAACCGCACCAGCCCCTTCAATCCATAGCAGTTCAGAAGCTCTATATCCACTTAGGCCTCCTAGATCCTCTAGATTATACAGAACTTCTAGCCCCCCCTAGAATATCTAGAGTATCCTATGAGAGTTATGAGCGATGAGCGGTGAGCGATCAGGATAGTTTATGAGCATATACCAAACAAGAGAGGAGTCATCCTGTTGGACAACTCCTCTCTTCGAAAAACGGCGGCTACCTACTCTCCCAC
>JAFYMV010000131.1 GCA_017548225.1 Bacteroidaceae bacterium
GCTAGCAAATAAGTCGTACGATTATGAGAGAAAAAACAAAGTTAAAAATCGGAGAGTTCTCCAAGATGATGCAGGTGACGGTAAAGACCTTGCGCCACTATGAGCAGAAGGGATTGCTCGTGCCCGATGAGGTGGATGAGTGGACAGGATACCGCTACTACAGTATAGCGCAGATGCAGCGCTTGGGCACCATTCGAGGGTTGCAGCGACAGGGCTTCACACTCGAAGAGATTAAGGAGCTGCTGGAGGAGGGTGCGCAGATGCCAAGCATCGACCTGTTGACTCAAAAGATTGAGGAGACGGAGCGGCAACTGCAACTGCTGATGGAGCGACGCACGCAACTGCTCAGATGGATGGACTCTCACAAACAACGAAAAAGAATGGAAAAATTCAGTATTCAATCGCTGCCCGAGATTATCGTGGCAAGCCATCGTGAAGTGATTGCCGACTACAGTGCACTGGGCCCGCTGTGTGTGAACAAGATTGGTCCCGAGATGCAACGCCTCGGCTGCCAGTGCCCACCGCCCGGGTACTGCTTCACCATCGAGCACCAGGAGGAGCACCGCCCCACGGACCTCGACATCGAGTATTGCGAGCAGGTGGAGGAGATGGGCGTGGATAGCAGCATCATCCAGTTCAAGCGCCTCGCTGCCGTGCCCAAGGCGCTGTGCATGAAGCATGTGGGCCCCTACGAGCGCTTCTACGAGTCGTTCACCGAGGCCTTCGCCTACATGGAGGAGCAGGGCTACAAGATGGCAGGGCATCCGCGCACAAGCTACATCGACGGTGCATGGAACCAAGAGGACCCCGAGCAGTGGCTCTCGCTGATTCAGATTCCGATAGAGTAAGCGGATAAAAAAATGTCCCAAGGGCCACGGCCTTTGGGACATTCTTTATTTCACCGGCTCCATATGGATATTGATGTAGGTGTCGGCTCCAAACGTAGCCTTTACCTTCCGCTCCACCTCGGTGGCTATGGTGTGTGCGTGGAGTAGGCTCAGGTTGCCATCCATGCGGATGTGTACGTCGATGGCATAGTGGCTGCCTATGCGACGAGTGCGCAGGTGGTGCGGGGCGCTGACGCCTTCGACAGAGAGGATGATGCGGCGTATCTCCTCTATGGTGGTGCTGGGTAGCGACTTCTCCAAGAGCTCGTCCAAGCCACTCTTGGCAAGGTCGAACGCTACTTTGAGGATGAATATGCTTACCACTACGGCAGCTATGGGGTCGAGGATGCGCCAACGCTCACCCAAGAGTATGGCGCCGCTAATGCCGATGGCCGTGCCGATAGATGAGAAGGCGTCGCTGCGGTGGTGCCAGGCGTTGGCCATCACGGAAGATGAGTCGTATTGCTTGCCTTTGCGCACGGTGTAGCGGTAGAGCCACTCCTTGCTCACAATGGACACAATGGCGGCTATCAGTGCCGCTATGCCTGGCGCAGGGAGCACCTCGCCGCGTATGGCACGGACGATGGAGCCTATGCCCTCGCGTAGGATGCCTATGCCTACAAGCCCCAGCACGACGCCTATGAAGACCGTGGCCAAGGTCTCAAACTTGCCGTGTCCATAGTGGTGGTCGTCGTCCTCCTTCTTCGATGAGATGCGCACAAAGATGACCACTACGATGTCCGTCATGAAATCCGATAGCGAGTGTACTGCATCGGCTACCATAGCAGCACTGTGGCTGATGAAACCAGTCACAAACTTCAGCACGAGTAGCAACAGATTGACTGCTCCGCCCACGATGGTCACTCGGTATATTCCCTTTTCTCGGTCGGTAGTTTGGCTCATAGATGAGTTGTATCCACTATTAATTCTGCACGCAAATGTAGGCATATTGCCCGATGTGCGCAAAAATCATTGGTGAGAATCTCTCCTCCTGTCAACGATTTAGAAAGAGTATAAGTTGAGCGCTTTCACCTGTGTTTGTCCCATAAATATTGTAGTCCTCATCGAGCGGCCTATAAGTCGCTTGATGAGGACCACAACAGTTCATGATTTTTTTAGGCCCTTTTGCTACTCTTAATCATGCACCACACACCGAGCAGTACAAAAGGTATACTGAGAAGCTGCCCCATATCGAGCGGCATGCCCACCTCAAAGTCGCTCTGCACCTCCTTGAAGAACTCCACGAAGAAGCGGAAGGTGAAGATGTTGGTGAGGCAGTAGCCAAAGAAGAAGCCTGTGCCTACCTTGCGCGGCATGCGCTTGTAGAGGTACCAGCCGATGAGGCCGAACACGGCATACGAGATGGCCTCGTAGAGCTGTGCCGGGTGGCGGGGTAGCATGTCGACCTGGGTGAAGATGAAGCCGAAGTCGCCTCCCGTGGGGCGGCCTATGATCTCGGAATTCATCAAGTTGCCAAGTCGGATGCAGCAAGCGGTGATGGGGGTGGCAATAGCAATATTGTCAAGCACAGTCCACAATGGAACTTTATATTTGCGTACATAGAGCCATAAGGCTATCATCAGGCCGAGTGTGCCGCCATGACTGGCCAATCCTTGATAGCCGATGAGGCGCACACCCGAAGGGGTAAAACGAATGGGAAGCCACATCTCAAGGAAACGGGGAAAGTCATGAAAATAGTAGGCAGGCTCGTAGAAAATGCAATGCCCCAAACGGGCACCTATTAAGATGCCAAAGAAGCAGTAGAAGAACAGGGGCTCGAACAGTTCATCTTTTATCTTCTCATCCTTGTAGAGCTTCTGTACTACGAGATAGCCACCTGCCAAGCCCAATACCCAAAAAAGGGCATAGAAACGCAAGGGGCCAATACCAATGGGGGGATTCCAAGTAATCATAATCAAATCGGCCTCCCCCAACCCCCTCCCAAAGAGGGGACTTTCCGACATCGCGAAAATAAGGAGGACTTTTTATTACTATTAATAAATCAGTTCAGTGGACTCTGAGTTCCCCCTCTTCGGGAGGGGGTTAGGGGGAGGCTTCCCTTACACATTAAATCTAAAGTGCATGATGTCGCCATCTTGTACGACATACTCCTTGCCTTCTACAGAGAGTTTTCCGGCTTCGCGTACAGCTGCTTCGGAGCCATACTTGATGTAGTCTTCATACTTGATGACTTCGGCACGGATGAAGCCCTTTTCAAAGTCGGTGTGGATGACACCCGCACACTGGGGAGCCTTCCAACCCTTGTGGTAAGTCCATGCACGCACCTCCTGTACACCAGCAGTGATGTAGGTCTCAAGGTTGAGCAACGCGTATGCTGACTTGATGAGGCGTGCTACACCTGACTCCTCCAAGCCTACCTCAGCAAGGAACATCTGACGGTCCTCGTAGGTCTCAAGTTCAGCGATATCAGCCTCAGTGCGAGCTGCTACAATGAGCAATTCGGCATTCTCTTCCTTGATGGCCTCGCGTACTTGGTCTACATACTTATTGCCATTGATGGCGCTCTTCTCATCTACATTGCACACATAGAGAACGGGCTTTGAGGTAAGCAGGAAAAGTTCCTTAGCCGCCTTCTGCTCATCTTTTGTCTCGAAGGTCACGCTACGAGCAGACTTACCCTGCTGCAGCACATCGCGATACTTGCACAACACCTCATACTGCAACTTGGCTGCTTTATCGCCACCAGTGGTAGCCTGCTTCTGTACACGCTGGATGCGCTGCTCTACGGTCTCGAGGTCCTTGATCTGAAGCTCGGCATCGATAATCTCCTTGTCGCGTACAGGATCAACAGAGCCGTCAACATGGGTTACATTGTCATCATCGAAGCAACGGAGTACATGGATGATAGCATCTGTCTCGCGGATATTGGCAAGGAACTTATTGCCCAAGCCTTCGCCCTTGCTAGCACCCTTCACAAGTCCAGCAATATCAACAATCTCCACTGTGGTGGGAACAATACGGTTGGGGTTGATGAGCTCGGCCAACTTATTGAGTCGTTCGTCGGGAACGGTGATAACGCCTACATTGGGTTCGATTGTACAGAAAGGGAAGTTTGCAGCTTGTGCCTTTGCGTTTGACAAGCAGTTAAAGAGAGTTGACTTACCTACATTGGGCAGTCCTACAATTCCGCATTGAAGTGCCATGTTCTTATATATCTATTTGTTTCTATTCTAATTCGGGTGCAAAATTACTCCTTTTCTTGCTATATCCCCAATCATTCGCTCTCTTTTTTAATAAAGAAGGGGGAACTACTTGAGTAGCTCCCCCTTTCAATGAGTATGGATTGGTCGGTTAACCCAACTCTTATGCTTTAGCAGCAGCCTTCTTGTCTTTGCGGTACATCACACGGAATGCCAACGGAGCAGCAAGGAAGAGTGATGAGCAAGTACCGTATACTACACCGAGAATCATAGCGAATGAGAAGCTACGGATGCTCTCGCCACCAAGGAAGAAGATACAAAGCAGTACTACGAGGGTACTTACTGATGTGTTGATGGTACGAGCAAGTGTGGTGTTGAGTGAGTCGTTGAAGAGTTGCTTCTTGTCGCGCTTGGGATAGAGACCGAAGAACTCGCGGATACGGTCGAAGATTACCACCTTATCGTTGATAGAGTAACCGATAGCGGTAAGGATAGCACCGATAAAGGTCTGGTCAACATCCATAGAGAAGGGCAACACGCCATGGAGCAGTGAGTAGGTACCCATGATGAGCACAACATCGACAACCAATGCGATAACCGAACCTACACTGTATGCTACATTGCGGAAACGGATAAGGATGTAGATGAAGATAGCAGCCCATGCGAGGATTACTGACCAGATAGCACCACGGAGGATGTCAGAAGCCATGCTCGGACCTACCTTCTGTGAAGAGATGATAGAGCCGCCAGTGTGGTTGTCACGGTCAATGAATACATCGTAGGTAAGATCGCTGCTCAAGAGATTAGCCTCCATGAATGACTCGTAGAGGAACATCTCGATTTCAGCATCGATGTCCTGTGCGTCGTCCTCAATGCGATAGTTAGTGCTGATACGCACGGTCTGGCCATCGTTACCAAGAGCGATAACTGATACTGAAGAGCCTTCGCCAATCTTATCGGTGAGGATTGCCTCAACATTCTCAGGTACTACCTGATTCTCAAACTTAACGGTGAAATTGCGGCCACCAGTGAAGTCGATACTCTCGCTCAAACCACGAATACCGAATGATGCGAGGCTAATAAGGATAGCAGCACCGAATACGATGAATGAGGTCTTATAAGCACCCATGAAGTTAACCTTTGAGTTACGCATGAGGTTCTTAGAGAGATTGGTTGTGAAGGTGAGGTTAGTCCATTTCTCCTTGCCCAAACGCCACTCGTATACGAGGCGTGTCATGAACACTGCTGTGAAGAATGAGCATACGATACCGATGATCAAGGTAGTAGCAAAGCCACGGATAGGACCAGTACCGAAATTGAAGAGAATGATACCTGTAATGATAGAGGTGATGTTAGAGTCGAAGATGGCAGAGAACGCATTCTTGTAACCATCGGTGAGAGCCTGCTTCACTGTCTTACCAGCGCGGAGCTCTTCCTTAGTGCGCTCATAGATAAGCACATTAGCATCCACAGCCATACCGAGTGTGAGTACCATACCGGCAATACCAGACATGGTAAGTGCAGCCTGGAATGAAGCAAGGATACCGAGTGTGAAGAAGAAATTGAGGATCAAAGCGCCATTAGCTACCATACCAGGGATGAAGCCATACATTGCGCACATGTAGATCATCAATACGATGAAGGCAACGATGAATGAGGTGATACCCTGCTCAATAGATTTTTGACCGAGTGAGGGGCCTACGATGTCTTCCTGCACGATCTTGGCAGGTGCGGGCATCTTACCTGACTTCAATACATTTGCCAAGTCTTTGGTGTCTTCCTGTGTGAACTGACCTGTGATCTGTGACTGATCGCCAGTAATCTCGTTCATTACATTAGGAGCACTGTAGATATATCCGTCGAGTGCAATAGCGATGGGCTTACCAATGTTCTGCTTGGTGAGTTGTGCCCAACGGCGTGCACCGTCTGAGTTCATAGTCATTGATACGCTGGGGCGACCATTGTTGTCGTAGTCGTCAGTAGCTGACACGATAACATCACCCTCGAGAGGAGCGTGGCCATTGCGCTGTGTTGCCTTGATAGCATAGAGCTCGAAGATCTTGCCATCCTCGTCGATTGCCTTTACACCCCACATGAGCTTAAGGTCGCGAGGAAGCATAGCCTTCACCTCTTCGCGAGCGAGATACTCGTCGATCTGCTTCATGTCGCGGCTATGAGCATAACCAGCCACGCAACCTTGATTCTGTACGATCTGGAGGAGAGACATCAAGGGATTTTCCTTCTTTGCCTTTGCGATAGCAGCTGCGTTAGAAGCGCTCTCTGCGTTGTCTCCAGTGAGTGAAGAGAGGTCTACAGACTCTTCTTCAGCAACCTTCTCAGTTGCTTCAGCTTCTGCTGCCTCAGGGTTTTCTACTGCGATGATATCGCGGAGCTTTGCATCAGCAGCAGCGAGGAACGGAGCAACTTCAGCAGCGGTGTAAGTCTCCCAGAACTCAAGGTTAGCAGAACCCTGGAGAAGCTTTCTTACACGCTCGGGCTCCTTTACGCCAGGGAGCTCCACCATGATGCGACCCATGCTACCCTCGAGCTCCTGGATGTTGGGCTGTGCCACACCGAAGCGGTCGATACGGGTACGGAGCACATTGAATGAGTTGGCGATAGCTGCATCAACCTCTGCGCGCACTACAGCCTCTACTTCAGCGTCGGTGCTCTTGGTGTTCACCTTATCCTTGAGCTGCTGTGTAGCGAAGAGCTCGGCAAGTGTGCCGTCGGGCTTCTGGTTCTTATACTCCTTAATAAATAAGGTGATGAAATCGCTGTTGCTGCTTGCAGCCTGCTTGTTTGCAATGGCTACTGCATTAACGAAAGCCTCATCGGTCTTGTGATCGGCAAGAGCCTTCACTACATCGGGTACTGATACCTCAAGGATAACATTCATACCGCCCTTAAGGTCAAGGCCGAGGCCGATACCCATTTCGCGAGCTTGCTTGAAGGTGTATACACCGAGGTAAACCTTCTTGTTCATTACTGAATCGATGTACTCCGATTCGCCTCCTGCATACTGTGCAGCCTTCTTCTCATGATGGCTGGTCACAAAGCTGAAGGAGAGGTAAAATGCACACACCAAGGTGAGCAATACCGCAATTACTTTTACAAATCCTTTGTTTTGCATTGTTGTTAGTTATTTTATTTTGTTATTTGTTAGTATACTTTCGTTTAGAGACTGTACAATGACCCAATAAATCAGGTACAATATCCAACAAAGGTGCAAATATAGGACTTTTTTTCTCAACTTACGATTCTTGAGTAAATTATTTGCATTTTTGTCTCCATTTTGCCCATAAAAAGAGCTATTTGGCAGGCTTTGGGCTTACCAAATAGCAATATGATGGTTTTTTGAAAGAAAATTATTATTTTTTCAGCTCCGGATAGGTGATGCGGGTGTGGTATATAGTACGCAGTTTCTCTTTGAATACACTCTTGATGTCACTGATATCCTTGAAAGTAATAGGACATTGCCTAAAGTAGCCCTCTGCCACTTGTGAATCGATGATGCGATCTACCAAATTGGCAATGTTCTCTTCGGTATATTCGGGTAAACTGCGCGATGCAGCCTCCACCGAGTCGGCCATCATGAGAATAGCGGTTTCCATAGAATGAGGATTGGGGCCGGGATAGGTGAAAAGTTTCTCGTCAACCTCCTCGCCCGGATGTTCATTCTTGTATGAGATGTAGAAATATTTAGCTTTGCTCAGTCCATGATGTGTGCGGATGAAGTCCTTGATGGCTTCGGGCAGATGATGTTTGTCTGCAAGGCGTAGTCCTGCATGCACATGATTAATGATGATCTGTGCGCTCTTCTCATAAGGCAGGCAGGCATGCGGGTTGGTATTGCCTTGATTTTCGGTAAAGAAGATGGGGCTCTCCAATTTGCCGATGTCATGATACATGGCTCCTGTACGCACCAAAAGGCTGCTGGCTCCCACCTTATTAGCCGCTGCGGCGGCAAGGTTGGACACTTGGATGGAGTGCTGGAATGTACCGGGAGCATTTTCGGAGAGCTGGCGTAGCAGTTTGATGTTGAAATTTGAAAGCTCCATTAGTGTCACATCCGAGGTGAAGCGGAACAGCTTCTCGTAGAGCAACATCAGTGGATAGGTAAAGAGCAGCAATATGCCGTTGAGGAGGAAATGTGCGAAGATACGCTTGTTGAACATCATGAGCGCACTCTTCGTGATGAGCTCGTACCCGAAGAATACAAAGCAGTAGCAAAGGATAGCTACTAGTGCCACGCGGAATATTTGCGAGCGTTCGGTGAGCTCGGTAAGCGAATAGATGGCGGCTATACCAGCAGTGAGTTGCAGCAGAATGAACA
The DNA here is from genome assembly GCA_017548225.1 of Bacteroidaceae bacterium. Classification (GTDB taxonomy): domain Bacteria; phylum Bacteroidota; class Bacteroidia; order Bacteroidales; family Bacteroidaceae; genus UBA1189. Next base: position 8,385 of record JAFYMV010000131.1, read on the forward strand.
CGAAGGGGTCGGGAACTATAATCGAACAGGTCAGCACGATGATGAGGTGTGTCATAAAGGCAGTGCGCGCATCAAGAAACACGCTTACCATTACCGGAGCCATAGCAAAGGGAATGATCATAAGCGCTCCACCATTCGTCATAATCCATGAGGTGATGATGGGGAAAATCATCAATTGAGTGCAGAGGAACAATAACTTATTGCGGCGATAGAGATAGCTGCGGCGATAGTTAATGAGATACATGAGAAATGCTCCCATGAATAAGGTAACAAGTAGAATCTGTCCGATGAGGGTCATCTGTATGCCTTGCTCATCAATGCGCTTATTCAATTCGTTCTTGTACGATGTCAATACTTGGAACTGATCTTCTCCCACCATTTCGCCGCTTCCGATAATCTTCTGGCCCGACAGGATAACACCACTATTGGGCGAGATAGACTCCAAGGCATCGCGTCGCGCCGCTTCAGATTTTGCTGCGTCGTAGTGTATGTTGGGGGTAATGTAGTCGTTCAAGTTGCTCTGTTGCAGCACATAGCGTTCCAAAGGAGTGTTGCTGATAGCTATCA
>JAFYMV010000132.1 GCA_017548225.1 Bacteroidaceae bacterium
ATATACGGCACCGAAGCCGCCATTCTCCACATATACAGCCACAGCAATCTTGGGATCGTTCATGGGAGCGAAGCCCATGAAGGCCGAGTGGTCTTTACCTTTGTTTTGTGCCGTACCAGTCTTTCCGCACACCTCTATACCAGGCAGATTGGCCGCTACGCAAGTACCATTAAGTACCGCCTCGCGCATGCCCTGCACTACCGTCTCGTAGTGTCGCTTCTCTACCATTGTGTGCTTGGGTGTGGTGTACAGGCTGTCTATAGCACCACCCTGCACCTCTTTCACGATGTGCGGAGGTAGATAGTATCCACGATTGGCGATTGTAGCACCGAGATTGGCAATCTGCAGAGGAGTGAGTGTAACCTCACCCTGCCCGATGGAAATAGAGATGATGGTAAGTCCGTTCCAGTGCTTGCCGTACCACTTGTCGTAGAATGCCGCGTTGGGGATGAATCCGCGTGCCTCACCAGGCAGGTCTATGCCCAGACGATATCCGAAGCCCATAGCCACCATGTGGTCTTTCCAGCGAGTGAGCGCCTCTTGCGACGAGCCGTACTTATCGGCACCAATCATGCGATAGAGGCCCCAGCAGTAGTAGCTGTTGCACGAGGTGGCTAGCGAGGGAGCCAACGCAATGGGTGAGCTGTGGGCATGACACCCCACATGGAGTCCCCTGTGTCTGAAGCCGAGTGCGCAGGGGAACTGCGTCTCAGGGGTAATGATACCCTCCTGCAGATAAGTCAAGGCCTGCGAGGTTTTGAAGGTAGATCCTGGAGGATAGGTGCCCATGATAGCACGATTGAGCAGCGGTTTCTGATTGTCCTGCGAGAGCAGACGGTGATTCTCGCCACGCTTGCGTCCTACAAGCATTTGCGGGTCAAAGGTAGGCGACGAAGCCATGCAGAGCACCTCGCCCGTCGCAGGTTCAATGGCCACCACACTGCCTATCTTGTTTTGCAGCAGTCGCTCGGCCAGCGCCTGCAGTTCAATATCAATGCTCAAGGTGAGATTCTTTCCCGGAATAGGCGCCACATCCATTGCACCGTCCATGTAGCTTCCTTTGATGCGCCCGTAGGCATCGCGCAGCAGTACCTCTTTACCCTTCTCGCCGCGCAGCTGCTTCTCGTAGAAACTCTCTATGCCCTGCTTCCCGATGAAGTCGCCCTGCACATAATAGTTGTCTTGAGCGATATTCTTCTTTGACACCTCGCCCAGGTCGCCAAACAGGTGTCCCGCCACAGGATAGTTGTACTGGCGGATGGTGCGTCGTTGTATAGAGAAGCCCGAGAACTTGTATAGCTGTTCTTGAAATTTGGCCGACTCCTCCGCAGTGAGCTGACTCAAGAAGAGCTGGTCGGTATAAGACGAATATCCCGGATTGAGACGGCGATTTTTGACATCAGCCATACGCTTGTCAAAGAACTCCTGCGTAATACCCAGCGACTGGCAGAAGGCCAGCGTGTCGAGATCGCTCACGCTACGCATACATACCATCACATCGTATGCGGGCTGGTTTGATACGAGCAGTTTGCCCGTACGGTCATACATCACGCCACGCGAGGGGTATACAGTCTTGTTGAGAAAAGCGTTCGATGCGGCATACTCCTTGTACTGGCCGTTCATGATCTGCAAGCTGAACAGGCGGTATATAAACACGAAAACGATGGCCAGCACAATGCCTACCACCACAAACTTTCTATTCTCGTATTTGAAATCGTTGTTCATCTGTACACCCTATCTTTTATGTCGTACCCCCTCAATGGCTACTATCATGAGCAGTGTCAGTAGTGAGCTGCAGAGGGCGTGCAGCAAGAGGTGGCCAAAATTGACAAAGGTAAAGGCTTCGAGAAGAAATAGCGCCATATGGTGCACCAGCACACCCGCTGCGGCATAACGCACGAAGGCCCAGAAGCCCAGAGTATAGATGCCCGGCTCAAAGTTCTCATACTCATCGCGCGGAGAGAACAGGCGCAATAGGCTGGGACGCATAAAGGCCAAGAGTACCGAAGCGCCCGCATTGACACCGGGTGTATTGCTAAACACATCGACCATGAGACCCAAGAGGAAAGCCGTCAGCATCAGCGCATTGTGGTCAATGTCTCTGTCCATTACCAGGATCAGGTACACATAGATGAACGGAGTGGCCAAGCCGAACAGGCTGATATTGTTGAGCATGAATGCCTGCACAAATACCAGTCCTATAAACCACGCTATGCGAGTCAACAACCTTTCCATATCACTTTTTCTTTTTCTTCGGCTTGAGTAGTTTCTTCAGTTCTTCCAGTTCTTCGGCATCCATCTTGCGTACCACGAAGGCATGCTCCAATTGCGAGAACGAGGTACACAGCTTCACCTTCAGGTCCAGACACAAGCCGTCGGGCAGCGGAGTAGCCTCTGCTACCGTACCCACCATAATCCCTTCAGGGAAATACGACGAACTACCACTAGTAACGATTGTATCACCCACCGATACATTCGAGTAACGCGACACATCGTGCAGCATGGCATAGCTAGGGTCGCCACCGTGCCACTTCAAGTATCCAAAGTCCTTATCGCCCAGCACCTTGCAGCTAATATTGCTCTTGCTATTGAGCAAGGGCATCACCAGCGAGTAGTGCTCCGTACACTTATACACGACGCCCACCACGCCATCGGGGCCTATGACTCCCATGTCGGGTGCTACTCCATCAGCCGTACCTCTATTGATAGTCAGGTAGTTGTCATGCTTATTGATAGACTTGTCGATGACCTGTGCCGCACTGACATGGTATCCTGCATGGTATACACGACTGACGGCCTCTGCCTTGCGCAAGCTGTCTAGTGTATGATGTGCGCCCAGCATCTCCAATTCGAATACACGCTGCTGCAACATCGCATTCTGTTCGGCCAACGCCTTATTCTGCTCGGCCAGTCCGAAGTAGGTCGTCACCTTATCCTTACCATTGAGCAGTCGCGCCGTCATGTCATTGGCCGTAGAGAGGTATATGCTCGCTTGGTAGTTGTTGTACGAGAACAGCAACACGAAGCAGACAATCTCCAGTACGATGAAGACTATCCAATTCAGATGTTTGTATAGAAACTGTAAGATGCTGTTCACGAATTCTAAATTTTGAATTCTGAATCCTGAATCCACGCCCCACGACAAAAAGCCACGGCACAGAACTCAAAATTCAGAATTCAGAAAAAAACCTATTATCTCATCAAGAATGAGAACTTGTCCACATTCTTCAGTGCGATACCTGTACCGCGTGCTACGCAGTGTAAGGGGTCATCAGCCACATGGAAGGGGATATTAATCTTGTCCTGCAAGCGCTTAGCCAAGCCACGGAGCAAAGCACCACCACCTGCCAGATAGATACCATTGTGGATGATGTCGGCATAGATTTCGGGCGGTGTGTTCTCCAATGCATCGAGCACAGCAGTCTCGATACGCGAGATTGACTTATCCAAGCAGTGCGCAATCTCCTGGTAGCATACGGGCACCTCCATAGGCAGTGCAGTAATCTTGTTCGGGCCATGCACGATGTAGTCCTCCGGAGCATTCTCCTCGAGGTCGGTTAGTGCCGATCCTACATGAATCTTGATACGCTCTGCCATGCGCTCACTGACTCTCAAGTTGTGCTGGCGTCCCATGTACTCCTGGATGTCGGCAGTAAAGTCATCACCCGCCACGCGGATAGAGCTGTTCTTAACGATGCCACCGAGCGAGATTACCGCGATTTCGGTAGATCCACCACCTATATCCACCACCATGTTACCTTCGGGTGCTTCTACATCGATACCGATACCCACAGCCGCAGCCATAGGCTCGTAGATGAGGTAGATATCGCGTCCACCAGCATGCTCGGCCGAGTCGCGCACAGCACGCAGCTCCACTTCGGTGCTACCTGAAGGCACGCCAATTACCATGCGCAATGAGGGAGTGAAGAGACGAGCGCGTGAGTTGACCATCTTGATGAGTCCGCGCATCATCTGCTCGCAGGCATTAAAGTCAGCAATCACACCATCGCGCAAGGGGCGTATGGTCTTGATGTTCTCATTTGTCTTCTCGTGCATCAGCTTTGCACGGCCACCCACCGCAATCATCTTGTCGGTGCGGCGATCGAGGGCCACGACTGAAGGCTCATCTACCACAATCTTGCCATTCTGCAAGATGATGGTATTGGCCGTACCGAGGTCCATCGCTATTTCTTGTGTAAAAGAGAAAAGTCCCAT
>JAFYMV010000133.1 GCA_017548225.1 Bacteroidaceae bacterium
CCCTATTTTTTTATGTAAATATATTTATTGCTTCTCCAAAACAATCGGGAATAGTTGTAGGATTTGGGAAAATCTTTCTATTTTTGCAAAGTTGTATCATATAGATAACGGCTATGCTTAAAAGATTGTTCGATAAATATGTAGTCAAGGCATTGAGCCATATGGCTTTGGGCTTGTTTTGTTCGCTCATCATGGGACTCATCGTGGGGCAAATAGCCAAGATTCCCGGGTTGGAGTTCTTGACATTTGTATCTGAGGCGCTCTCTGCCTCTTCACCACTTGTGGGTGCATGTATCGGTTTGGCTATCGCTATGGGCTTGGGGGTGGCGCAATTGGTGACCATATCTTCGGCTGTAGTCGGAGCCTTGGGTTATCAATATGGTGGTCCTGTGGGAGCTTACCTGGCGGTAATTGTGGGTGCTGAGTTAGGCCAACTCATATCCAAGCGCACGGTGGTGGATATCATTCTTACGCCGATGCTTACCATTGTGGCGGGAGGTCTTATCGCTCGATACTGCTGTTCGCCCATCAATGATTTTATGCTTTACTTGGGCGAGGTGATTAACCATGCTACCCAATTGAGTCCCTTTGTTATGGGCATTGTGGTGGCTGTGATGGTGGGCTGTGCGCTCACGCTGCCCATCAGTTCTGTAGCCTTGTGTGTGATGCTTGGTATCGATGGCTTGGCGGCAGGAGCAGCCACTGCAGGTTGTTGTGCCCAGATGGTGGGCTTTGCCGTCATCAGCTTTTCGGACAATGGCGTAGGCGGACTCCTCTCGCAAGGCTTGGGCACCTCGATGCTGCAGATTGGCAACATCGCTCGCAAACCGGTTATATGGCTCGCTCCGACGCTCACCTCGGCAATCCTCGGCCCCGTGTCGACAGTTCTGCTTGGCATGACCAACAATGCGCTCGGTGCCGGCATGGGTACGGCAGGCTTGGTGGGGCCACTGGCTACCTATGCTACGATGAGTGGCACGGTGACAAGCGGCGTGCTCATCACAGAGATTGTCTTGCTCTACTTCGTCGCCCCCGCCCTCATCTGTCTGCTCATCGACCGCCTGATGCGCCGCATGGGCTGGGTCAAGCCCGGAGATATGAAGTTGTAGTCGGAGTGTAGGACTGAGCGATATAGACGAGCAGATAAGGCAAAATTTCATCGCATCCATAAAAAACAGAAAGGCGGCTGGGAAGACCAGCCGCCTTTTCTTTCGCTAAATATACTTGGGAATGCATTCCCAACTGAATATCCTTATATCTCCCGCTTCGATGGTGTATGAGGCTTCTACGGGATTTTCAGTGCCGTCTTTCGCTATGTGTATGGCTTCTGTGGTAAATTCGATGTCAAGCGTGGTGGTTGCAGTGCAGCTACGGTTTACCAGTGCGACATATTGCTTGCCCTTGTTGGTGAAGTACGATACTACGCAGCCTTCGCCCTCTGTCTGTATTCGGGTGATGCCCGTGGGGTAGGAGGTGAGGGCTTTCGTTCCTCTGGGTATACTATCTCCCGTGTGCCAGATGTCTTTGATGTCGGCACCGAGGAAGATGGACTCCATCTGTTTTAGTTCTTCGTTGACCTGCTTCACGATGGGGTAGATATCGGCTACGATGTCGTCGCCCCAGACGATGGCTCGCGTGGTGAAGTACTGGAAGGCCACCGCACCATATACGAGGTTGCTGAAGTGTTGCAGACGCAGGTCGGCAAGTGTAGGTCTTGGGGTGCTGCCGAGAGCCTTCGCCATGGCAAAACTCCATATCGGCACTTGTGCCTCGTTGGCCGCGGTGCGTATGTCCTCGAGGTTGTGATACCATGCATCGCGCAGCACTCTGTTGCCGTCTTGCATGATTACGGGGTAGTTGTCAAACGAGAGGAACGATACGGGTACCGTCCTCAGGTAGTGACGCAGAGTCTCCAGGTAACGCTCCTCCACCCAGTCGTCCCACCCGTAGTTGGGGAAGAGATTGACATAGCAAAGGTGTGTCTGGTCGTACTTGTAGATTTCTTTGATGCGTCGTCTCATCTCGGGGTATTCGAAGAGTTCGGGCTCGTCCCAAACATTATATGCAAACAATGAGGGATGTGCCGATAGGGCTTCTATCGTCTTCTCCGTCAGGGCGGCGTCGTGTAGCTCGGGGCATTCCACGACAATCTTCATGCCCGTCTTGTCGCCCAATGCCAACAGAGCCTCAGCTTCCTCCAGGGAGTTCAGACGATAATCAAAGTAGACATTAAACCCCGCCTCGGCAAGTTTGCGCATCCTCCATTCGGCGCTTGGGTCGTTGAACTGGTCGAGCATGTTGTCGTCATCGATGTCGATGAGTTCGTACCATGAGAGGAAGATGAACTCCTCAGGCACCATGATGGGCACGCACGAGCCTGCGCCACTCTCGGTGGGTGTGTTGTCCGTCTCTTTGTCATATGACGAGTCCCCGCCAGTGCAAGCACTCATCATCAAGGCCGTTACAAGGCTTAGCAGGGCGGTGATTCTCTTTGTCATCGTCGTTGGCCAATCTGCGATTCTCATATATTCCGCTTTCGATGTTTGTGTCATGTAGGCGTTTTGAGTGTGTGTTGCGCGGATTTTATGCCTGCAACCACTTGTACTTGGCCACGCTATAGATGGGTACAAGGGGAAGGATGAGCGGAGTCTTCTTGGTGTAGGCCTGGAACTCGGGGTCGTTGCCATAGGTCTCCATCTGACGCAGCTCGAGGCGGCGTGCACCGCTGAACATCACATACACGATGCCGATATATCCGAGCGCGGCGATGACCCACTGACCCACGGTGCAGCATGAGCCGAAGCAGATGATGAAGCTACCCGTCCACATGAGTACCTCACCGAAATAGTTGGGGCAGCGCACGATGCGGTACAATCCCTTGTCCACAAAGCGGCGTGCGTTGACCTTCTTGGCCGCGCTCTTCTGCGCATCGGCCACCATCTCGATGATTACGCCCAGAGCAGCCACGATGGCACCGGCCCACATCCATCCCTCACTTACGGGAAGTCCCTCGCGCAGGTTGTGGAGGTAGAAGGTCACAGGGCTTATCTGTCCCACATAGAGCAGGGCACACATTATCCACACCGACCACATCACCACGGCAGGCTTCTTCACCGTATTCTCGGGCTGATAGAGAATGTGCTTGTAGGTCTCGGAGCGTCTCTCCCTAAGCAGCAGATACATGCCCAGGCGAAGACCAAAGACAAGCCACACCACACATGACAACAGCGCTGGCCATGTGATGACATCGCGGAAGATGATGGCCGTAGCTATCGAAAGCACCGAGATGGTGAATCCATAGCCAAGGCTAAAGAAGTAGATGAAGTAAATCCAGCCGAGGGCCGAAACGGCAAACGAGAGTGCCAAGAGTAGATAAAGATAACTCATGATAGTAAAGTTTTATTAGTACAACAAATAATGTGTGCAAATGTACGAAAACTTTGGGTAAATCTGCTCGCTTATTCGTATATTTGCACCTATATAATAATCTTACGTCAATGAAAACCGAAATATCTTCTCGCCCGATGCCCAAGACCTATCGTCTGTGCGTCAAAACCGATTGTCCGCGGGCTGCCGAGTGCCTGCGCAGCATTGCCTTGGCCATGGTGTCGCCCGATGAGCAGTCCATACAGGTCATCAATCCCGCCTATCTCTCCACGATAGAGGGCGACTGCCCCGTGTTCCGTTCGGCGGAGAAGGTGCGCTATGCTCGCGGCTTCGTGAGGATGCTTTCGGGGCTCACCGTGTCGCAAGCCAATCTTCTGCGCCAGACCTTGGAGCACGACTTCGGGCACGCACGCTACTTCCGCCTCCGTGCAGGCGAACGCCTCATTGACCCCGCTACACAAGAGCACATACGCCAAGCGATGGTGCGGATTGGTATAACCGACCTCCCCGACTTCGATGCCTACGTAGAGGAATACGACTGGTAATCGCGTGTGTCGATAACCTGTATTCTTTCTGTTCGAAACTCCCTTTTCATCGGGTGAGGCCTAGTATCAGGTAATATCTATGTAGTGATACTCTAGTCTCACTGCATTGATACTGCAGTATCGCTATGTAGATATTCCAGTATCTCTATACTGATACTGCAGTCCCACAATATAGATACTGCAGTATCAATTGAAAAGACTGGGCAATAGCTTTCCGAGTATTGATAAGGTCTGCAGTTCCTGTCTCATTATTCTCGGTTACGGGGATTTCCCTATATAATGATTCACTCACACCCCTTGGCATAGGCCATGATATGCTGCTTAATAGTGACCCCATAAGCATCTGTAATATGGCATCTTCGGGATTGATTACAGGTGGTTCGCTTTGCAGGTTGCATCGAGCAATGCTTACCTTATCTTCCTCTTGTGTAATCTGCAGCATATATGGGTTCTCATATTTGAGGAACACAATCTCAACACTTTATTTGTTAGTCTCTCTTTTTTCTTTTCCGTGGGTGCTTATAGTTCACCACCTCTTTCTTATAGAGGAATTTGCTATAGAGAAGGTGTATGGTAGAGTGATTGTGCTTTTCAACCTTCTCAAGCGTGTCCGCAAGGGGTAAAAAGGAATTTTGGATGGATGACTTGTTGGAATAGAACTTTTATTTTACTTTTGCATAAAGAATTAAAATGTTAGTATTATGGAGGAGTTTGCATACATCAATAGTATTAGATGTGTAAAGGAAACTATTTATGATGTGAAGAAAGGGGGCCTATTTGGTTTATCTGAAAAGAAGGAAAAATGTTTGATTGAAACATATAGGTTTCGCTCTGGAAGATTAGTGGAAAAGGAAATTGAGTATATGAATCCAACATGGACTAAAAGGAGACATACGACTTATCAGTACATTAATAATGAGAAGATTGTTGAGGAGAGAGATTATGATTCTTCAAATTGTATTATTTCTACAACAAATATGACGGTAGATATGGAATATGATCTTGTAAAAAAATATAAGTCGGTAACTTATTACTCTTCAGGCAATAAAAATCTCTATGATCCCGATTATAAGTGGTCTCATAAAATTCTATTAGAGGGGGAATCTTTTATTTGTAGAGATAAGGATGGTGCTGAAACTCACTATTTTTATGGAAATAATAAAAAGCGCACAAAAAAAATTAGCTATGATGCTAATGGGAATATTAGTGAAGAGGTTTACTATAATATAAATGGTAAAGTCATAAATGAAGTACAATATGATGAGGATGGAAGTGTAAAACATTCAGAAAAAAGTTATTACAACGAAGATGGATTAAATGTAAGGACTATAGTCAATGGTTTGGAAGAAACGTGTGTATACGATGGATATGGAAATATGATAAGGAGGACATGGTATCCAGGAATGCAGCCTTTCGAGAAAAACTATAGGCCTAACCAACTTGTTGTTTCAGAATTTGAATATAAGTATGATTGGAAGGGTAATTGGACGGAATTCAAACAAAAAAGGGATGGGGTCCTTAATCGATATATTGTTAGAGAAATAATATATTGCTAATTTTGAAAAATTGCTAAGGTTGGGTTAAAAATAGAGAGATATCCTTTACGGGTGTCTCTTTTTTTGTTTGCAATGTGTTGGATGGTGAGGAAATTTGTGTGTTCTTACGAACTTGCTATTTTCTTAATACAACGAAGAAAGAGGCTGAGGCCATAACAAATCAAAGTTATGTATATGTTGGAGATATTATCTTCTTGTTTTTCTTATAATGGTTTTGAATATTGTGTGAAAAGTATTAGGATTAGAGTTCTTCAAGGCCTTGGACGCTTGCAAGCAATCCTTCAGGGAAAGTGTTATTCGCAAGACGCTTTGAATGACAAGGACTTCTCTCCTTCGTATATGATTAAGGGACACAAATTCCTCTTTCGTCCCGAGGTGAAGCTGAAGCAGTCTGTAGCAGCTGGCATTTCGCTCAAGTGTGTGTCGAGCGAAGTATGATTTGATTTCTGGAACTAGGGGTTGTAATGGCTTTGAGCACTTGCAGTTGAGCCATTCATTAAAAAGTAAGGAGGATGGATTTTATCGTCCAACCTCCTTTTGTTGTTATGTCATCCTGAGTGAAACGAACCTTTAGGTCGCTGGCCGTAAGGGAAAAGCAAGGATCTCGCGCAAGTACTTTGCTTTTCTTCACTGCATCACTGTGAGATTTTTCACTATGTTCAAAATGACATCCTTCGTGATGTCTGCAAGCCAGCCCCCTCTCCTTGGGGAGAGGGCGGGGGAGAGGCTTCTCCTTATTTTATAAGGTCCACACTACGCTTGATGAACTTGCTGAGTGCCTCACCCTTGAGCATGCCGTTACCCAGGAGGGCAAGGTCGATGAGTTGGTGCAGCACTTTGTTGTCTTTGGCGAAGTCTGAGAAGATGGCTTCACGTTTGGTACGCTGGGCATCAATCTTGTCGTGGAGCTCGCTGAGTTCGTCCTTCTCGGTAGAGGGAATCTCCTCGTCCTTCATACCCTTGTGTGATGCCTCGAGAGCCTCTTCACGAGCCTGCAAAGCAGTGGTCTCTGCGTTGATGGGAGCCAGTGCAGTGGCTGTAGCCTCCTTCTCTGCGGTGAGTACAGATTGGATGAGGGGATGGTCGGTGTTGAGGATGAGGGTATACATATCGGGCATTTCGCCATAGAAGCTCATGCCGGCATTGATGGCTGCCATCTCCTTCATACGACGCATATACTCGCTCTGTGTGATAAGCAGGGGCGATGCAGTAGCACCAAGGGGCTGTGCCTCTACATAGAACTCGGTCTTCTTGAGTTCGGGCATCTGGCTCTTGAAGGCGGTGGTGAGCATCTCACTCTCCTCGCTGGTCAGGGTAACCTTGTTGAGGTCCTCCTTCACGATGATGCGGTCAATGATGTCTGCATCTACGCGAGAGAAACGGCACTTCTCCATCTTCTGCTCGAAGAGGTTGAGCATGGCTGTGTCGAGCTGGCCATCGAAGTTGAGAACATTGTAACCCTTCTCATGGGCAGCCTCGATGTAGGTGTATTGCTCATCGCGGTCGGTAGCATAGAGGTAGATGAGGTTGCCATCCTTGTCGGTCTGGTTGTCCTTGATGAGTGTCTGATAC
>JAFYMV010000134.1 GCA_017548225.1 Bacteroidaceae bacterium
GTAGGAGTATCCATGTTCTCCATAGCCATGCGCCAGCATACGGTAGTCTCGTTTACATCAGCGGGGCGGAGCACGAGCATTGAGTTCTTGCCCTTATGGTTTTTGAGTTTCTCCATGAGACGAATCTGTGCCTCCTGTTCTACGGGCTCGTGGGTAGGTCCGTCTTCACCTACGCGGAAGGCGTCGTGCGACCAGATGAACTTCACGGGCAACTGCATGAGGGCTGCCATACGGATAGCGGGCTTCATGTAGTCAGAGAATACGAAGAAGGTACCGCACGCTGCGAGTACGCCGCCGTGCAATGCCATACCGATGCAGCAGCAAGCCATAGTGAGCTCGGCTACACCAGGCTGCAGGAAGGCGCCGCTGAAGTCGCCCTTTGTGAAGGCGTGTGTCTTCTTGAGGAAGCCGTCAGTCTTGTCCGAGTTAGAGAGGTCGGCAGAGGCAACAATCATGTTCTCTACCTTTGTGGCGAGGAGGCTGAGCACATTGGCCGAAGCGTTACGGGTGGGGTCGCCAGCCTTCTGCTGGATAGAATCCCAGTCGATAGTGGGGAGCTTGCCTGCAAACCACTCGGCCATCTTCACAGCGAGGTCGGGGTTAGCAGCAGCCCAAGCAGCCTTGGCGGCATACTTCTCTGCCATGATCTTCTCGAGTTCGGCAGCGCGCTTGTCATAGAGCTCTTGTACTTCGGGGAAGATTTGGAAGGGATTCTCAAGGTCGCCACCGAGATTCTTGATGGTGTTTACATAGGCATCGCCACCGAGGGGAGCGCCGTGTGTAGCGCAGTTGTTCTCGTAGCTGCTGCCGTCGGCCTTGCGTGCACCCTTACCCATGATGGTCTTACCGATGATGAGGGTGGGGCGCTCGGTCTCTGCCTTTGCTTCGGTGAGTGCGGCGCGTATCTCGTCGGCGTCGTTACCGTTGATGGTGATTACCTTCCAGTTCCATGCCTCGTACTTCTTGGCTACATCTTCGCATGTAACCTCGTTGCATGCGGTTGAGAGCTGTACATCGTTGCTGTCATAGAACATGATGAGGTTGTCGAGTCCGAGATGACCGGCGATGCGTCCTGCACCCTGTGAGATCTCCTCTTGGATACCGCCGTCAGAGATGAAGGCGTAGATGGTCTGATTCATTACATCGCCCAAGCGAGCCTTGAGGAACTTGGCTGCGATGGCAGCACCTACGGCATAGGCGTGTCCCTGTCCGAGAGGGCCTGATGAGTTCTCGATGCCGCGTGCGATGTCCACTTCGGGGTGTCCGGGTGTGGGGCTTCCCCACTGGCGGAACTGCTTCAGGTCCTCAATAGAGTACTTGCCGGTCAGCGCGAGCTGTGCATAGAGCATGGGCGACATGTGGCCGGGATCAAGGAAGAAGCGGTCGCGACCCTCCCAGAAAGGATTCTTGGGGTCATACTCGAGGAACTCGCTATAGAGTACATTGATGAAGTCGGCACCGCCCATTGCACCTCCGGGGTGGCCAGACTTTGCCTTTTCTACCATAGCGACAGCGAGGATACGGATGTTATCCGCCGCTTTGTTCATAAGATTCTTGTTGTTCATGACTTAAACGATATTTTTGTATGTATTGTTATTATTATTTCTTCTTTCCGTACTTTGCGTGGCGGGCGTTGAGTCCGTTGACGATGTCTTGTGTGATGTTCATCGCGTAGTCCACATACAGGATGTTGTCTCCGATGCGGCTGAGGATGATGTTGTATTTGTGCACCTTGTTATAGTCGCGGATGTACGCATTGATAGAGTCGCGGAAGAGCACGCTGTTCTTGTTGTTCTCTACCATGAGTTCGTTGGTCAGGCGCTCCTGTAGCAGCTCTAGGTCTTCGCGTTGCTTGATGAGTCGCGCACGCTCGGCTTCAGCGCGCTCAACAGATACGAAGGCGTTGTTGTTCATCTTGCGTTCAAACTCCTCATAGTCCTCTTGCCATTTTCTGGCCTTCTCGTTGACGGTGATGCGCGCGTTCTCCTCTTTGCGTATCATCTCCTCGTTGAGCTCCACCCACAGGTTGTAGCTGGTGAGTAGGGTGTCGATATCTACATAGGCTATCTTGATGGCGGGCACGCTGTCGTAGACGATATGGGTTACGACTGGCTGTTGAGTATTATGGCACTGGGTAAATGTCAGTACTGCGAGCATGGCGCAGAGTGTGCTGATGAGTGTCTTGATACTTTTCATTGCGTTGTATAGTTGTTCTTTCTTTTTGTTTTGTTCGTTGTTCTTATACCGAGTCGTGTCGGCGGCTCTCTTTCACTGCCATAGGATTTTCGCGTTGCGCCTGCTTGTCCTGTGTCTGTGCGCTGCTGATGCCTCGACGGCGCAGATGCTTGTTGCCGCATACATGGGTGTTGGGGAATCTTCCGCCCTTCTTGATGAGTATGGTAACACTCATTAACACCATGCAGATTGCAATTATCAGCAGAGAAATTAGGAATAAACGCACCATTTTCTTATTTTTGCAGTGTTATCTTCATATTTTGATGCAAAGATAATAAAAGCGAACGGATAAAACGAGTTTTTTTGTCTTAATTTAATATTAATAATCCCTAATAAAAGAAAGAATGATTTTAAATGATTTGACCCCCAAGGCCCTGTTCGGCTATTTTGAAGAGATTTGCGGTATTCCTCACCCCTCGAAGCATGAGGAAAAGATGAGCGCTTGGCTGCGCCAGTTTGGCGAGTCGCGCGGCTTGGTGACGAAGGTTGACGAGGCTGGTAATGTCGTTATCAGCAAGCCCGCTACACCCGGCATGGAGGACCGTAAGACCATCATCCTGCAGTCGCACATGGATATGGTTTGTGAGAGCAATAAAGGTGTGAATCACGACTTTATGACCGACCCCATACGCCTTGTCATCGACGGCGAGTGGCTCAAGGCCGATGGCACTACGCTCGGTGCTGACAACGGTGTGGGTATGGCTGCTGCGTTGGCGGTGCTCACCGATGAGACCATCAAGCACGGTCCTATCGAGTGCGTCTTTACCGTTGATGAGGAGACTGGTCTCACCGGTGCCAATGCCATGCAGGGCGGTTTCATGAATGGCGATATCCTGCTCAATCTCGACTCGGAGGACGAGGGCGAAATCTTCATCGGTTGTGCCGGTGGTGTGCGTACCGATGCGGCCTTCAAGTATAGCGAGGTGGCTGCTCCTGCCGACTACTTCTTCTTCAAGGTGACCATCAATAATCTGCTCGGCGGACATAGCGGTGATGACATCAACAAAGGTCATGCCAATGCCAACAAGGTGCTCAACCGATTCCTCCTCGCTACTGCTGAGAAGTATGACATGTATCTCGCTTATATTGAGGGTGGTAACAAGCATAATGCTATCCCCCGCGAGGCGATGGCCGTGTGCGCTGTGCCCAAGAAAGATAAGGAAAATGTGCGCGTAGATTTCAATATCTTTGCTGCCGAAGTGGAGGCCGAATATGCTGCCGTTGAGAGCAAGGCTCGCTTTGTGCTCGAGTCTGCCGACGCGCAGGAAAAGGTGATGGACAAGGACACCATGATGCGTCTCCTCCGCGCCCTCCA
>JAFYMV010000135.1 GCA_017548225.1 Bacteroidaceae bacterium
CTGCGCCTGATTGATGGATACAGCAACAATGATGTTTACTTTAAACTTGTCAGTGACATCGACCTGAACAACAAGAACTGGCGTCCTATTGATTTCTATGGCACCCTTGACGGAAATGGGCATACCATTTCAAACCTTCGCGTAGAGTATAATGACGATGAATGCGAATATCGCGGACTTATAGGTAAGTTAGATGGAGGTAGCATCAGCAATCTTACCGTGCGTGGAGTTAAGATTTACGGAGGCTGTAGTGGTACCTTTGCAGGCTATATGCGTGGCGGACAGATTACCAACTGCCATGTGACCTTGGAAAATGATTCCGAGTTGAAGAGCGGTGATTATATTGGTGGTATTGCTGGACATAGCTATTACGGTGCAAAAAGCTATATTATCAACTGCAGTGTTAAGTCCGCCGTACAGGATGACAAATACCGCATCAATGGAAAGAGCTATGTCGGCGGCATCGCTGGAGGCCATGAATATCTGACCATAGAATCATGCCAGGTCGCATGTAATATCATTGGTGAGCAATATGTTGGCGGTATTGTAGGCCAAATATATGCCTATAATAGCGGAAATACCAAGAATTGTCTGTATCAAGGTAATATCAGTGGTAGTAATTATGTAGGCGGTATTTGTGGATACCTCAATGCTAATACAACTAACATCGCTATAGTAGGTTGTAAGGTAGTAGCCGATATCGAGAGCGACGGTGACTATGTAGGTGGCATATCAGGGTCCGGTAATGTCATAGCATGCTACGCAGAGGGCACTATCACTTGCGAGAACTACTCGGCAGAAGAAGTAAGTGGCATTACGAGCAGAAGTGCCACCCTCTCCTATTCTGCAATGGAGTGTACCCATTCAGCATATCGTCCCACAGGTTACAATAACACCTATAGCTACTCTATCTACGACAACATAGACAACATTGCCGAAAAGATACAAGAGTCTTACTCTGAGTATTGTGACTACTGGAATTTCAATAACTATTGGACCTGGAGTGGCACCATCAAGGGCAAGAGCAAGCAAGTGATATGCCCCCGCCTTGCATGGGAATGATGAATATCCAAAGAAGATCTACTAATCGGGAAAAACAGACAAGAGATGAAGATACATTCGAGAGCGATATTGGCAGCATTGTTGCTGCTCCTTCCCATGAGCACATGGGCCTACGGCGACAGATTTTTGAAGGGGATAATACAAGCCGACTACCAGTTTAGTGGCTGTTCGGGTGCCAACTATGGAGTAGGCTTTAACATCATGAAGAACGACCACCCGTTTGCACTGCAGATCACAGCCAACTATAGCTCACTCTCGTGCATCGCAGGCGAAACCTATGTCACCACAGACATGAACGAGATGGAGATTTCCTATAGCCGCTTGTCCGTGCCAGTCGAGTTACAGTACAAGATATTAAATGATCAAGACTCATGGTTCTTCTTTGGCGGTGGTGTCGTATACCACCAGAACATCATGGGTAGGCTCAATTCCGTATTGGACGACAGCTACACCATTGCGCTCACCGACGGCCTTAACAGCTACAACCTCGCGGCGCGCATCAGCTTCGGCATGTGCTTGGGTGGTTCGTCGATGGACTGGAACCCCAATCAAGG
The DNA here is from genome assembly GCA_017548225.1 of Bacteroidaceae bacterium. Classification (GTDB taxonomy): domain Bacteria; phylum Bacteroidota; class Bacteroidia; order Bacteroidales; family Bacteroidaceae; genus UBA1189. The sequence continues at coordinate 1,617 of JAFYMV010000135.1, forward strand.
ATTTGGTTTGAAGCTGTTCTTTGATTTCAACATCACTCCCCCATTGAAGGAGTACTCCATCTCCGACAAACTGTTCGATTATAAAGGCCCCATCGAAGAGGCCTATTCCAACACCACCTTCGGTATCGGCTTCTACTATACTTTTTAGGGGATGAGAGGTGAGAGGTTAAAGATGAGAGGTTAAAGGTGAGGGGTGAGAGGTGAGGATTAATCAGCGAAGCTGCAACACTAAACCCTAAACTCTAATCCCTAAACATTCATCGTTAACCCTTAACCGTGGCGTAGCCACATTAACCTTTAACCATTACGAGCCCAAACCACTTTTTAAAGAAAAAGTTTCCTCAATTAAACATTATTGTGTAATTTTGTGGTCAATATAACAAATAATCACATTATCATCTATAAATATGAGCACAAATAGACCTTTTACGGTATTCTCAGGCAGAAAGTCAGAATACCTTGCAAAGCAGATTTGCGAAGAGTTGGGTTGCCAATTGGGTAACATGATTGTCACACAATTCGCCGATGGCGAGTTCGCGGTTTCTTACGAAGAGCCCGTGCGTGGTAAGGATGTATTCTTGGTACAGTCTACCTTCCCCAATTCAGACAACTTGATGGAATTGCTCCTTATGATCGATGCCGCTAAGCGTGCTTCAGCACATAGCATCATCGCTGTAATGCCCTATTTCGGTTGGGCTCGTCAGGACCGCAAGGACAAGCCCCGTGTATCTATCGGAGCTAAGCTCGTTGCCGACCTTCTCAGCGTAGCTGGTGTAGACCGCATCATCACCATGGACCTCCATGCAGACCAGATCCAGGGTTTCTTCGATGTACCCGTAGACCACCTCTATGCATCTAATGTGTTCGTACCCTACATCCAGTCACTCAACCTCGAGGACCTCGTGATCGCTACACCTGATGTAGGTGGTAGTAAGCGTGCTAGCAGCTATGCCAAGTACCTTCATGTACCCCTCGTGCTCTGCCACAAGACCCGTGCTAAGGCCAACCAAGTAGAGTCAATCCAGATTATCGGTGATGTAGACGGCAAGAATGTAGTGCTCGTTGACGATATGGTTGACACAGCAGGTACCATCTGCAAGGCAGCCGATGTGATGTTCGAGGCAGGTGCCAAGTCAGTACGCGCCATTGCATCACACTGCGTGATGTCAGGTCCCGCTCCTGAGCGTGTTACCAACTCAAAGCTCGAGGAGATTGTGTTCACCAATAGCATCCCCTTCGACAAGGATTGTCCCAAGCTCAAGCAGCTCTCTATCGCTCCCCTCTTTGCTGAGACCATCCGTCGCGTGATGTCTAACGAGTCTATCAGCTCACAGTACCTCATCTAATAGGGTGATAGCATAGCAGAAGAGTAAGAGAACCTTCTCTCTTATCGCATTCTGAACATAGCGAAGAATCTCCGATTGTTGTTTTCAGGACGAGATTCTTCGCTTTTGATAAAGTTGTTTAATCCCCACACCCGGATGATATTCATGAATATTCATGTCCATTTATGATTATTTATGTTTTTATTTTTTGAACACAAATTGCCGTGAATGAAACATGAATTATCGTAAATATTAAAATTCGCGGTTTCACCGTTGACAAAAATAAAGGGAATAATATAGCAGTTTACCCACCTTTATATTCTCCTCCTAAGGTAGGAGGAGTACCCTCGTAGAGGGGGAGGTGGTATGATTATTTGTTCAAAAAATACCCCCTCCGCTACGCTCGTCCCCCTAATTTAAGGGGACAATCCAGAGACTTGGACAACACCTATATTATTACCTTAAAAAATCATCATTCAAAAAGTTATCGTCTTCGTCTATTGACTATTGTCTGTTAAAGGCTGCGTCGGCACTTGCACAAACTTTGTCTGTTGACCGTTGACGAAAATAAAACACTAATACAAAATAGATAAAAAAATGAAAAAACTAGCACTTATGGCCATGGCTGCCCTTGCAATGGTAGCCTGCCAAAACAATGAGAAAGCCTACACCATCAGCGGTACAGTCAATGCCACCATTGGTGAGAACGATTCAGTGAGCCTCCAGCTCGTTGAGGGTCGCAAGCTCGTCGACCTCGAGAAGGTCCCCGTCGTAAATGGTAAGTTCCAACTCGAAGGCACTGCCGACAGCGTACAGGTAGCCCTCCTCACTTTGGGTGACACCCGTTGTCTGCTCTTCCTCGAGCCCGGTCTGATCAAGGTAGACCTCAAGTTGGGTCAGATGACCTTCGCTCTTGGCACCCCCAATAACAACGCCTACGAGGCATACATGTCAGACATGCAGGCCCTTGAGGACGAGTATGCCGAGATCTCACGCAACGCCCAAAACCCCGAGCTCACCGATGCCCAGCGCGAAGAGCTCAAGAAGCAGTTGGGAGCCTTCGAAGAGAAGTACTACCAGGCAGTCAAGAACAGCATTGCCGACAATGTAGGCAACGACTTCGGTCTCTACAACCTCTGCAACAGCTACTACTATTACGAACCTGAAGAGCTTGCTCCCGTACTCGAGGGCTATGTAGCTGCGTTCCCCACCAATGCTCGCTTGCAGCAGATCAAGAAAGCCAATGATATCACCCTCGAGACCGCTGTTGGCAAGCAGTTCAAGGATTTCGAGATGGCCGATGTAGAGGGCAACATGCACAGCCTCTCTGAGTACATCGCAGCCAACAAGGTAACCTTGGTCGATTTTTGGGCCAGCTGGTGTGGTCCCTGCCGTGCCGAGATGCCCGCTGTGAAGGCCGCTTACGAGGTATATAAGAGCAAGGGCTTCGGTATCGTAGGTATCTCACTCGACAACAACAAGGCAGCTTGGACAGCCGCTATCAAGAACCTCGGTTTGGAGTGGGCACAGCTCTCTGACCTCCAGGGTTGGAACAGCGTTGGCGCCAAGCTCTACGGTGTGCAGTCTATCCCCGCTACCGTGCTTGTAGCCCAGGACGGCACCATCCTCGCCCGCAATCTCCGCGGCGAAGCCATCCAAGAGAAGCTCGCTGAGTTGCTGAAATAATCAGTAAACGACGACTCAACAATAAATGCCCTTGCAAAATTTTGCAAGGGCATTTATTGTTGTATCCACTGAAAAATCCCACTACTGTCCACTAAAAAAGTGGACAGTAGTGGATGTATTTTAATCTTCTTACTGCAACAATGGGGCTTGTCGCATGAAAATATACTCTGTCGGTTGTCCAACGCTGAAATCAGAGCCTTTTGATAGAAAAAATCTCTTTGTCCGTTTCCCAGAACACAAGGCTCTGGCAATTTTATTGAAAGGCTCAGTTTTGCCACCTGTCTGTAAACATTGGAAATTCCTCCTGTTTTAGTGAGTAAAAAAGTTTTATTTTTCCCCTGGCAACTTTTAGGTCGACGCCTTGCCTATAAAGCCGAGGCGTCAGCCTTGTCTATAAAGCCGTAGGGGCTGAAGTCAAGGACTAAATCATAATTCACAATTCGGAATTGATATAGTTCCTCCTTGCCAGGTCAAAAATAAAAGTAATAATATAGGAGTCTACCCATTACAATTAAATACCGCGATGTTGTCATTCTGAGCAACGCGAAATAACCTTTAGGTCGCCGTTAAGGCAATCTCGCAAAGTATCACGGAGAAAACTCCTCGGGGAAGCTAAAGCTTCCTTCGTCGCAACCGACGCTAATGCTCCGCGTCGGCCCAGCGCGAGATCCTTCACTGCGTTCAGGATGACAGAATTCATTGGGTAAACAGCTATATTATCTCCAAAATTAAAATCGTTTACACCATGAAAACGGGTTTCTTGACATTGAAAAAAGCCTATAGGGATTATAAAAAATGGATAAAGGCTTTTGAAAAAATCTCTTTATCCATTTTTCTGATTGCATGCATGTATCAAATTCATTACATGTTTGTACTGCGGAATACTATAAATTGTATATTTTCTACATGCTCAAGCACTCCTCCCACCGACACCCCACCGATACTGGGTATCGGTCGCAAACCGTTTATTTTTCAAATCATTACACCCAACTACCGACACCTACAGCTAAAAAAAGGAAACATTATTTTTTATTGGTGTCCGATAAAAATCACATAGTTCACTAAATGCTTACTTTGCTACCGTTGTGGCGGCAGTTGAGTATGTTTTATATTTTCAAACCCCTCTAAAAGGGTGATTTCCACGAAATTACGTTGGCTGTCCGATAAAGATGTCTTGAAATAATCACGAGACAGATGAATAATAAGCCTTCATAATAGATTTAGCGATGGGCTTGTGTCTAATGTCTCCATATTTACAATATTAGACGACTACAGAGGCGGCTGTCCGATAAAAATAGATGTATTTTAATCTTCTTACTGCAACAATGGGGATTGTCGCATGAAAATATACTCTTCAAAAGTTGTATGAATATCTGAAACTACGATTAGGTATATTAGAAAAAGTTTTATCGGACACCAATATTTTTAAATAGGAAAGATCTTTATGCTTTTACCGCTCTTAATATCTCACGCTTACCCCCTATAGGCCCCGCAAGGCGTTCCACGGTGAAACCAGTAGCTTGCAGCAATCGGCGTATAGCCCCTTTAGCGCAATAGGTCGTGAGCACGCCACCAGGACGCATGCCCTGATAGATGCGGGCGAAGACCTCTGCGCTCCACATCTCGGGTTGTTTTTCAGGAGCAAAAGCATCGAAGTAGACAATATCAATCTCTTCGGGGATAGCCGTACCGAGCAAGTCGCAACAACGCTTTTCAAGGGTGAAGTGCGGTGTGATGTCTGTGGGCTGCTCCCACGGAGCCCCATGTATGGCAGCAAAGAGCTCTGCGTCGACCCACTTATCATACCCCAAACTCCTGACAAGATCTGGTACCACAGGATATTTCTCCAATGCGATGTAGTGTACAGACCGTTGAGCGGTAGCCACCATTGCCGTGACAACAGCATTCAGTCCAGTGCCGAAGCCGATCTCAAGCAAACGCAGAGGACGCTCTCCCACAGTATGCTGCTCCGCTGCATACAGGTAGGCACAGTCCCGATAGATATGCAGTGCCTCAGTATAGGCCCCCTTCACCGAGTGATAATGTTCATCTAGTGCGGGCACGAAGAGCGTAGCCGAACCATCATCCGTATGTTGTACCTCAAGTTCTTGCATAAGAAAGCGACAAAATACATTACATTTTCAGTACGCGAAGATAATAAAAATCCAACAAAACAAGTAAAAACTATTTGGTAAACGAATCTTTCAGCCAACAGTTTTAATTCCACACCACAATAAGTCATCGTTCTCGTCATCGTCTTTGTATACGCGCAGCGTGTCCTAACGACCAATAGCTAACAATCAAAGCTCCGCAGCTTAATCCCTCACCATTAACCGTTAAACGTTCATCGTTAAACCCGCAACTTCGCTACTCCCATCACCACAAGAAAACGATTATCGCCGCATGTAGCAGCGACATCGCCATAGGAACCCATTTTCTCCCCTCATAAATGAAGATCATTGTCAGCAGGTTCCAGGCAATGCTCCCCACCCACCAAAGCACAAAGATAAGCACATTCACCACCACATAGGTCGTATCCCATGCTGCAGCCAGGTTGTTCAAGTCGTCCACACATCGGTCAAAAGCCCCAACCAAGGGCGGAGCATATCGGAAGCAGAAGTAAAGGACAAGCGCAGTGCAACATAGCACATTGATGCCTGCTACAATCTTAATCACACGATGTCCGCCCAGTTTGAATGCGCACCACAAAGGCATTGCCGCAGCTGCCACGAGGAGCGTTCCCTGCACATAGATATTCCCGATTACGCACACCTCCTCATACGACAGTCCCAAGAGAGATCCCAGCGCATACATGATACCACAACAAATGCTAAATAATGTCTCCATAGCAATTCATCATCTTCATTTTCCACGACAAAGTTCGGCAAGTTCTGACATATTGCCAAACCTTTCGTTCCCAACTGTACGAAACCATAAGGTTAGTGTATGAAATTCTATTTCAAAGTAGAAGATTCAATATTTAAAAGAGACCTATATCCAAAATTAACGTTTAATGCAGAGATAGAAAACGTAATCCTAAGTATTAGTTAAAAAATCACTAAACAAGAAGAAAGAATATCAAACCATCAGAGTCTTTGTCAAGGTAGATATATGGGGACATACCGATACAACCCCAAAAATCAACATTTTACCTACCAAACCCTTACAGTTTATCAAATGTATGGCAACGGCCAGCGTGGTAGCGCCACAGGATGGAGAAGGAGGTACGCTCGGGAATATCCATAGAGGTAGCATGGCGAAGGTTTTCCTCGCGTGACACACGGAACTCGCCCTTCAATTTGCGAAACTCACGACGGGCACGAAAGACTGCTTTGGCACTACCCCACTCACCCTTGAGAAGAAACATGGCGGCGGCTACATAGTCGAGCACACTACGCACGAAAAGCACACTGAACAGGTCGCTTTCAGGGAGATTCTTATAAAGCATGAGCAGGTTATTGCGGAAATTCAAGAAGGTCTTGCGCGGGTTGCCAGCATTGAGGGTAGCACCACCCACATGGTATACCGTACTGGATGCTACGCTACGCACTTCATAGCCACGACAACGGAGACGCCAACAGAGGTCTATCTCCTCCATATGGGCAAAGAAGCGACCGTCAAGTCCCCCCACCTCCTTGTATACGGCAAGTCGCACCATGAGACAAGCTCCTGTAGCCCATAGTAAGGGGACATCAGCATCGTACTGATGGTGGTCCTTCTCTATCGTATCAAAGATGCGGCCACGACAATAAGGGTAACCGTAGCGATCGAGGTAACCGCCCATACCACCAGCATATTCAAACTCATCTTTTTGATGATAAGCCATCAACTTGGGCTGGCAAGCTGCCACTTGGGAATGGGCATCCATATACTCTACAAGCGGAATAAGCCAGTCGGGAGTAACCTCAACATCGGAATTCAACAGTATGGCATACTCGGCATCAATCTGCTCAAAAGCCTTGTTATATCCATCGGCAAAACCATAATTCTTATCGAAAACAATGGTACGCACCGTAGGAAACTCATTGGCAAGCAGGGTCAGCGAGCCATCAGTAGAACCATTGTCGGCAACATATACTACGACCTCGCCTATGGAATGGGGCAACACGCTATGCGCAACCACCGAAGGCAAAAATTGGCGGAGCATCTGCTCACCATTCCAGTTGAGAATTACGACTGCTACTTTCATATCTTAAACTATGAGTCTTCTTAAATCATCGTAGCTTTCAAAGCAGTACCATCTTCATTGAAGTCGCCGAGACGCACACGCACCAGAGCATTATCTTGGGCACGAGAATCGCTAACCTCTACGCGTATGTAATTGTCGGTAAAGCCATGTAAAGGCTGCCCTGCCTTGGGTTTCTCGAGCAACACGACGGCTTCCTTGCCGATATGACGCTCATAGAAGGCACGCTGCTTGGCATCAGAAAGTGTCAAAAGTCGCTCGCTACGGCGGTGCTTCTCCTGCGGGGTTACCTTATACTCTATCTTCAGTGCTTGGGTACCAGGACGCTCCGAGTAGCTGAACACATGCAGTGCGGTGATGTCCAATGACTCGATGAAGCGATAAGCCTCCTCAAAGTACTCCTCCACCTCGCCGCGCGTACCCACAATGACATCGACACCAATGAAGGCATCAGGCATGAGCGAGCGTATCTTTTGTATCTTTGATGCAAAAAGGGCGGTATCGTAGCGGCGACGCATAAGCTTGAGTACAGCATCGCTACCTGCCTGCAAGGGGATATGAAAATGGGGCATGAAGGCGCGCGACTGAGCTACAAACTCGATGACCTCATCGGTGAGCAAGTTGGGCTCAATAGAGGAGATACGGTAGCGCTCGATGCCATCTACCTTGTCCAGCTCGCGAATAAGGTCGATGAAGGTCTCGCCCGTAGTCTTACCAAAGTCGCCTATATTAACGCCGGTAAGAACAATTTCTTTCGCACCTTCGGCGGCTGCTTGTCGCACCTGTGAAACGAGTGATTCGATAGTGCCATTTCGGCTGCGGCCACGAGCATAGGGAATAGTACAATAAGAGCAGAAATAATCGCATCCATCCTGCACCTTGAGGAAGAAACGGGTACGATCGCCCTGCGAGCATGAGGGCACAAAGGTGCGTATATCCTTCGTTGGGATGGTGAGCATCTCGCCTTGCTCGCGCTTCTCAAGCGAATGCAGATGGCAGAGCAATTCGCCCTTCTTATCCATGCCCAGCACAAGGTCTACACCAGGGATTGCCGCCACCTGCTCAGGTTTGAGCTGTGCATAACAACCTGTGACCACCACAAAGGCATGGGGGTGCTGCTTCACCAAACGATGTATAGCCTGACGACATTTCTTATCGGCCTGCTCGGTCACCGAACAGGTGTTAACAACGCATATATCAGCCTGTTCGCCGCGGCGTGCGGTGCGAAAACCGGCTTCGGTAAGTGTACGCCCGATGGTTGAAGTCTCAGAAAAATTGAGCTTGCAACCCAGCGTGTAGTACACCGCTTTCTTGTCCTTGAATTGGGTATTATCAATCATAACATGCAAAATTACACATTTTTCGAGAAAAATACGGCATTTTCCCGTAAAGTATCAAGAAAAGATTGTATTTTTGCGGCCGAAATAAATTTGATTGTCAAACAAAAAAAACGAAAAAAGAAATGAAGAAGGTATTGTTCGTTCTCGTTGCTGCCGCTGCTCTTACTATCAGCTCATGCTGCAACAACAAGGCAAAGACTTGTGATAAGGCTAACACCGAGTGCGTAGCTGCTGACTCTTGCTGCAAGGCTGCTTGCGAAATGGCAGACTCATGCAAGATGGATTGCGCTACCTGCGAGAAGGCTGACTCTTGCACAAAGGTATGCCCCAAAGCAGCTTGCGAGAAGGCTGATTCATGCAAGAAGGCTTGCCCCAAAGCAGCTTGCGAAAAGGCTTGCAACAAGAACTAATCCACACATAGGCACAGCCTATAGGCGATAAGGAGCAGCAGTAATGTTACTGTTGCTCTTTTTTTATGCACATCGCTGAAACAAATTTGGAAATAAAACAAGAAAACCATACCTTTGTTGATTAAAATGGAATAAGCGTGGACAGTACAAAAAAACGATTATTGGGAATGGACCTCGCCGAGATGCAGGCGGTAGCGAAGGAGATGGGTATGCCGGGATTTGCGGCACGCCAGATGATGGAGTGGGTATATGTAAAACGGGCCCGCTCGATAGCAGACATGACCAACCTCTCGCTCAAGCATCGCGAACTGTTGAGCCAACACTACGAGGTGGGTATCAGCGACCCCGTAGAGGGTATACATTCGGTTGATGGTACCATCAAATACTTGTTTAAGATACGCGAAGGACAGTTCGTAGAGGCGGTTTACATCCCAGATGATGATCGTGCCACACTGTGCGTATCGTCACAAGTGGGCTGCAAAATGCACTGCGCATTCTGCATGACGGGCCGACAGGGCTTCAGCGCACACCTTACGGCTGGCGAGATACTAAACCAATTCTACGCCATCCCCGAAAGCGCATCGCTCACCAATGTGGTGATGATGGGTATGGGCGAGCCACTCGACAACACCGACCAGGTGCTCAAGGCCCTGCGACTGCTCACCGACACCAAGCTGATGGCATGGAGCCCCCGACGCATCACCCTCTCGACAGTAGGTGTAAAGGGCAACCTCAAGCGCTTCCTCGATGAGAGCGAATGCCACCTCGCCATCAGCCTGCACGCCCCCACCCCGCAGCTGCGTTCCGAACTGATGCCCGCCGAGCGCATATACTCTATCACCGAGATGGTGGAGGTGCTCAAGGGGTACGACTTCACTGGACAGCGCCGCCTATCATTCGAGTACATCCTCTTTGACGGGGTAAACGATACGCTGGCCGATGCGCGCAAGCTAGTGCGCCTACTTGACGGACTGCAGTGCCGCATCAACCTCATCCGCTTCCACGCCATCCCCGACTCGGAGCTTGATGGCGTACCTATGGATCGTATGGTGGCCTTCCGCGACTATCTCACACGACACGGACTGTTTACCACCATCCGTGCTTCGCGAGGCGAAGACATCTACGCGGCATGCGGTATGTTGTCCACAAAGAAGTTGAAGAACGGAGAGAAATGAAGCCCGCTAAAAGGAGTATTTATTATACATAATATAGCATCGAAAATGAAAAGACTGATTGTTTATACATTCACCTGCCTCATGGCACTATGCATAGCTAGTTGCAGCAATAGCAGCAAGCAAGAAATGGCTAAAGAGGAGACAAAGAAAGAGACCGTAAAGAAGGAGCAGAAGAAAAAAGCTGCCCCCAAGAGCAACAAGAAAAAAATCACGATGCCCAATGCCAGCGGACTGCCCTACGAGATGTTGGTAGTGATGGACGACGAGCAATGGGAGCGCCCGTTGGGTCGCGCTGTATTCAATGTGCTGGACACCGATGTGCCTGGCCTTCCCCAGTCGGAGCGTTCATTCCGCATCACACGCGTCAACCCCAGCGCCATGAGCAGCAACATGTTCCGCATCATGCGCAACATCATCAAGGTTGATATCCAAAAGATTTACACCCAACCCAAGTTCAAGTTTGCACGCGATGTATACTCATACCCGCAGATGGTGATGACCTTGCAAGCCCTGACGAAGCAAGCTTGGCACAATTTGTAGAGGATAATGCGCAATCAATCATCGACTTCTTTACCAAAGCCGAGATGAATCGCGAGATCAACAATCTGCGCGAAGAGCACAACCTCACCATATCCAAATTGGCCCAGGAGCAGTTAGGCGTAGATGTGTGGGTGCCTTGGGAGGTTAATAAATATAAAAGAGGTAAAGATTTCCTTTGGGCATCAACCAATACCGGAAAGAAAGACATGAGCATCGTGCTCTATGCTTACCCCTATACAGACAAGAACACCTTCACTCTCGAGTACTTCCTCAACAAGCGCGACTCGGTAATGAAAGCCAATATACCCGGTGGACCCGAAGGCAGCTACATGACCACACAACGCGACTATGTATATGTGAAAGATGCTACCGTACATGGAAAGTATGCCCAGGTGGCACGCGGACTATGGCGCGTACAGGGCGACCGCATGGGTGGCCCCTTCGTATCGCACTCTCGCGTAGATGAGGTGAATGGACGCGTCATCGTGGCCGAAGCGTTCGTCTATGCCCCCGAATCATTAAAGCGCGACCTCATCCGCCGCATGGAAGCTGCACTCTACACTGTACAGTTGCCCCAAGAGCCTGAAGTAAACAACCTCTCGTATAGCTTGGAGGAGATTATCATCGAGCCTGAAATAAAATAAACCTGTCGGCGAGTACATCACATAAACACTCAAAGACCTAAAAACATATAAGTACAATAAACACTATGGAACAGAACAAGATAAAGATCGGCATCACACAGGGCGATATCAATGGCATCGGCTACGAAGTGATATTGAAAACCTTCGAGACCCCCGAGATGCTCGAACTGTGTACCCCCATCGTATATGGGTCGCCCAAAATAATGACCTACCACCGTAAAGCGCTCGAGTTGGAAACTTCATTTACCATCATCAACTCTGCCGCCGAAGCTGTACATGGCCGTCTCAATGTAGTAAACTGCAATGACGATGAGGTAAAGGTGGAACTGGGCAAGCCCTCACGCGAATCGGGCAAAGCAGCCTTCGAGGCTTTGGAGTGTGCGATGAAAGAATACAAAGAAGGAAAGTTTGATGTCCTTGTCACTGCCCCCATCCACAAGCAGATGATACAGTCTGAAGCCTTCACCTTCCCCGGCCACACCGAATACATTGAACAAAGTGCAGGCGAAGGCGCAAAAGCGCTGATGATACTGGCCAACGAAAACTTGCGCGTAGCCCTCGTAACGGGTCATGTGCCTGTAGCCAAAATATCATCACAGCTCACCCAAGAACTAATCCAGGAGAAGCTCACCCTCTTCAACACCTCGCTCAAGAACGATTTCGGCATCGGTGCTCCCCGTATTGCTGTCTTGGCGTTGAATCCTCACGCTGGAGATGGCGGCGTCATCGGTACCGAAGAGGAGACCATCATCGCTCCCGCCATCAAAGCCATGCGTGAGCAAGGCATGTTGTGTTATGGTCCCTTCCCTGCTGACGGCTTCATGGGTAACGGCACATTCAGCCATTTCGATGGCGTGCTCGCCATGTATCACGACCAAGGTCTTATCCCCTTCAAGGTAATGGCTATGGAGAATGGCGTGAACTTCACCGCAGGATTGCCTATCATACGCACCTCACCCGATCATGGCACCGCATTTGATATCGCTGGAAAGAACAAGGCTTCGGCCGACTCGTTCCGCCAAGCCGTTTATATGGCTATCGACATCTACCGCAACCGTAAGCGTGATGCCGAAGCATACCAAAACCCGCTGCGCAAACTCTATTTCGAGAAGCGCGACGATAGTGATAAGCTGAAACTGGATTAAAGGACCGATATGCTATACGCCATACTCGCTGCAGGCGAAGGATCCCGACTAGCACAAGAGGGATGCGAAGTTCCCAAGCCCTTGGTACGCGTACGGGGTGAGACTCTTATCAGGCGTCTCATCCGTGTATTCATTGCCAATGGGGCCACACGCATCGTCATCATCACCAATGCCCAGCACGAAGCTACGCAGACCTACTTGGGAAACCTTTCGTTACCCGTACCACTCGACATCGTGGTGCAGTCTACCCCCAGTTCCATGCATAGCCTTTATGCTATACGCGAATATTTAGCCAGCGAAGAGCGCTTCTGCCTCACCACCGTTGATACCATCTTTCCCGAAAAGGAGTTTGCAAGTTATGTGAACACCTTCAATGAAGGATTTCTCGATGGTCTGATGGCAGTGACGACCTATGTTGATGACGAGAAACCTCTCTATGTGCAAACAACCGACAACCTGACCATCACCAATTTCTGTGATACGAAGGAGAATCGGTGTGATTATGTATCAGGAGGCATCTATTGCCTTACACGCAAATCGCTCGACACCCTATCACGTTGCATAGCTGAAGGCAAATCACGCATGCGCAACTTCCAGCGTCAACTCGTGGCCGATGGCCTGCACCTACAGGCCTACCCCTTCAGTAAAATCATTGATGTGGACCATTGCTCAGATATACCTAAGGCAGAGCAACTGATACAAGATTGGCTATGACAACCATATTGGGAATCTTCCGTGCTGCCTGCTATTCACCAGGCATGGTAGGTCGCGATGAGGCCATACTCCGTGCAGTAGCCAAGCGGTTGGAGGAAACAGGCTACGTAGTGAACCTTATCCATGAAGAGGAGTTTACGATCCACAACATCTCCATGCCCGATATCGTGTTACACATGACCCGCTCGTCCCAAGCATTGCGTATACTGCAAACATGGCAGGAGGCAGGATGCCGTATCATAAACTCCGTAGAAGGAATATACAACGTAGAACGCGAAGCTTTGGCCAAGTGGTGTGCAGCACAGGGTATCTCTACTCCCAAGACCTGGATTGTAGACACCGCACATAGTAGCATAGAAGACATGCTCACTACCGATGGGCAAGCAGATTCCATCAGTTTCCCTTGTTGGGTGAAGCGTACTGGAGACTGTGCACAACAAGCTGATGATGTATGTCGTATAGCCGACGCTAAGGCCTATGCCCTGTGCTTGGCCCAATTCAACACCCGTGGCATTGCCCGCGCCGTAGTGATGGAGCACCTCGAAGGCCCATGTGTCAAGTTTTACGCCGTGCGAGACACCAACTTCTTCTATTGGATACCTTCTAATAAGTTGGGATATGATAAGTTTTACTGCACGAAGACTCTCCTCCATAGTAATGCCAAGAGCGATGATATTGATTTTCACTTTTCCATTCCTCATGCTCCACTTGAGATTTATGGTGGCGATGCCGTTATCGGTTCTGACGGCATAGCTCGCCTCATTGACCTCAACGATTGGCCCAGTTTTTCGGCCTGCCGCGAAGAGGCCGCTGATGCCATTGCGTCATTGGTTATGAATATAGCACAAACTACACGGTAGTTTTGTAGGTTTGTTAGAGAAGTGTTACTTTTGTAAAAAATTTGACTGATGAGAAAATACCTCCTAAGCTTGCTTCTATTTTTATTGGCAAGTTATCTACCCACCCAAGCCACCGAGCCCCTCAAACGCGAGTTTCGCGGTGCTTGGATACAAGCCGTGAACGGACAGTTCATCGGCATGTCAACCACAGAGCTGCAACAGACCCTAACCACGCAGCTCAACGCATTGCAGCAAGCAGGCATCAATGCCATCATCTTTCAGGTGCGCCCCGAAGCCGATGCCCTCTACATGAGTTATTATGAGCCGTGGAGCCGCTACCTCACGGGAACACAGGGGGTAGCTCCCGACCCCTACTGGGATCCGCTGCAGTGGATGATTGACGAGTGTCATCGTCGCGGCATGGAGCTGCACGCATGGATAAACCCCTATCGTGCCAAGACGAAAGGTACAAAGGAACTGGGACTGAAGCATCCCTACAAGAGCAATCCCGAGCGTTTCATACAATACGACGGCATGTTCATCTTCAACCCTGCTCTACAAGAAAACCGCGACTACATCTGCACCATCGTGACCGATATCGTAAAACGCTACGACATTGACGGTCTGCACATCGATGATTATTTCTACCCCTACCCCGTACCGGGACTGGAGTTTGATGATGAGCAGTCATTCCGTGCTGACTCACGCGGATTCACCGACAAGGGCGACTGGCGCCGCGACAATGTAAACCTCCTCGTAGAGCAGCTACACCATACCATACGCCGCGTGAAGCCTTGGGTAAAGTTCGGCATTTCCCCCTTCGGCATCTATCGCAACAAGAAAAGCGACCCCGAAGGAAGCGCCACGAATGGCCTGCAAAACTATGACGACCTCTATGCCGATATCCTCCTGTGGATAGACAAAGGGTGGGTCGACTACACCATCCCCCAACTCTATTGGGAGATTGGACACAAGGCGGCCGACTATGAGACCCTCGTAGCATGGTGGGCCGAACATGCAGCAGGACGCCCCCTCTACATCGGACAAGATGTGATGCGCACCGTAAAGGCTGCCGATGCCACACGCCCCGACCAGCACCAACAGGCACGCAAGATGGAGCTTCAGCGCAGTTACGAGAGCATAGACGGTAGCTGTCAATGGCCCGCTAGTGCCGTTGCTGACAATGCAGGAGGCTATGCCACCGCACTCAACGAAGAATATCACCAATGGTTGGCCTTGCAACCCGAATATCCGTTTATCGACAACAAGGCTCCCAAGAAGGTGAAAAAGCTCGATGTGATATGGACCGATGAGGGGCCTGTACTCTGCTGGACCGCTCCCCGCTACAAGAAAGAGATGAATCGCCCTGTGAAATATGTGGTGTACCGATTTGCCAAAAGAGAGAAGATAGACCTTGATGATGCCACCAAGATTGTAGGCTTCACACAAAGCACCTTCTTCCCACTCACCTATCAGGGAGGCGATACCAAGTATACCTATGTGGTAACGGCACTTGACCGCCTACACAACGAGTCAAAAGCCAAGAAGGAAAAAATAAAACTTTAACCAAGGATTTTTACCGTATTCACAACCTTTGGAGTTTAAACAAAGCCGATGAGATCAAAGTTGCGCAGACATATTACCCTGTTGGTCATAGCAGTAGCGTGTTCGACGAGTTCGCTTGCCCAGCGAGCAAGAACGAGCGTGTCTCGCGTCATGCCCGACTCTGTCGTAGCAACCGCTCCTACCGCTCCACTTGATACCGTCAATGCACCACTACCCGCCGACACGGCATCCAAGAAACGAGATGACCTAGAAGCACCCGTCGTATATCAGTCAAAAGACTCTATGGTATGGTACAAGAACGGCAACGCCTACCTCTACGGCTCAGGACAGGTAAACTACCAGCAGATTGAGCTCAAGGCCAATGAGATCACCATAGACTTGGAGACCTCTACCGTATATGCTCAAGGCACCACCGACTCTTTAGGCACGGTAACCGGACGCCCCATATTTGCCGATGGCGACACCCCCTATGAATCGCAGACCATGAGCTATAATTTCAAGTCGCGCAAGGGATTCATCAACAATGTCACCACCCAGCAGGGCGAGGGTTATATGACCAGCAACACGGTAAAGAAGGGTGCCAACGACGAGTTCTACATCCGCAACGGACGCTATACCACCTGTGAAGACCATGAGCATCCCCACTTCTATCTCTCGCTCACTCGCGCCAAGATGCGCCCCAACCAAGATGTGGTGTTCGGTCCTGCCTACCTAGTTGTAGCCGATGTGCCGCTCCCTATAGCGCTCCCCTTCGGATTCTTCCCCTTCACCAAAGACTACTCATCAGGATTCATCATGCCCTCGTACGGTGATGAGTTGGAGCGTGGTTTCTACCTTCGCGACGGAGGATATTACTTCGCCATCAGCGATCTGATGGACCTGAAGCTGACGGGCGAAATCTTTACCAAAGGCTCGTGGGGTACCAGCTTGATTTCAAACTACCGCAAGCGTTACAAGTATTCGGGTAATGTAAACTTGAGCTACATCGTAACTAAGACCGGTGAGAAGAACATGCCCGACTACTCCGCATCAAAAAACTTCAAAGTGGTATGGAGCCACCGACAGGATGCCAAGGCCAACCCCAATCAGAACTTCTCGGCTAGTGTGAACTACGCCACATCAAACTATGAGCGAAACAACCTGTCGAGCATGTACAACCCCGCCCTCACCTCGCAGAGCATACGCACCTCGAGCATGAGCTATTCACGCAGCTTCCCCGATCAGAAGTTAAACCTGTCGAGCTCGTTCAACATCTCACAAAACATGCGCGACTCTACCCTATCCGTTACGCTGCCTTCGCTCAACTGGTCGGTAAGCCGCATATACCCCTTCAAGAAGAAAAAGGCTCGTGGCGAGGAGAAGTGGTATGAAAAGATTTCAATGACCTATAGCGGCTCGTTCAGCAATAGCATCACAGCCAAAGAGAGCGAGATTTTGCAAAAGGACCTGATCCAAGACTGGCGCAATGGTGTGAAGCACACGATCCCCATCAGTGCCACCTTCACGGCATTCAAGTACATCAACATCACCCCATCGTTCAACTACACCGAGCGTTGGTATAGTTACAAGATTGACCGCATGTGGGATGAAGAGCGCATGAAGGAGGTACGCGACACCACCTATGGATTCAACCGCGTATACAACTACAACCTTTCTGTCAGCGCCAACACCAAGCTGTATGGATTCTATAAGCCTCTTATCGGCAAGAAGATACAGATGATACGCCATGTCCTTACCCCATCGATAAGCTATAGCCTCACCCCTGACTTTGGCGACTCGCGCTACGGCTACTATAAGTCATACACCTATACCGATTCAAAGGGCGAGGTACGCACCGTAGACTACTCCCCCTATGCCGGATCACTCTACGGCGTGCCAGGCAAAGGCAAATCAGGAAGCATCAACCTCAATGTATCAAACAATGTAGAGATGAAGGTCAATACAGACCGCGACTCTACAGGTGTGCGCAAGATAAGTCTCATTGACGAGCTCGGAGGTAGCATCTCATACAACATGGCTGCTGAGACCAGACCATGGAGTAACCTCTCTACCCGTATCCGACTGAAGCTGACGAAGAACTACACCTTCAGCCTCAACTCCGTGTGGGCCACCTATGCCTATGAGTTCAATGAGAGTGGCCGTGTCGTTGTAGGCGACCGCACCGAATGGTCGTACGGACGCTTTGGCCGCTTTCAGGGTATGAGCCAGAACTTCTCCTATACCTTTAATAATGGTACATGGAAGAAATGGAAAGAAAAGCTCGATAACCTGCTCACTCCCTCCGAAGAGGGCGAAGAAGAGAAGTCAAATACTACGACTGCCCATAGCGCCCCCAACAAACGAGGCGACAAGAGCAAATCTGGTGGCAAGGAACAAGTAGAAGTCGATGCAGACGGATACATGGCATACACACTCCCCTGGTCATTCTCCGTATCGTATGGTGTCAGCATGCGTGAGAACACTGCAGCCGAGATCAAGGTCAAGAACATGCGCTACCCCTATATGCTGACGCAGAACATGAACTTCTCGGGCAACATGAAGCTCACGAACAAGTGGAACATCAATTTCTCTTCAGGTTGGGACTTTACCGATAAGGAACTCACCACCACGACGATGAATATCAGTCGCGACCTCCACTGCTTCAACATGTCGTGCGGCGTAGTGCTCAAGCCCTACAAATCATACAACTTCAGCATCCGCGCCAACTCTAGCATGCTGGCCGACGCACTCAAGTATGACCAACGCAGCAGCGCAGGCGGCAATGTGGATTGGTATTAGCCCCCTCCAACCTCCCCCTAAAGGGTGAGGCCCTTGCAGCTATAGAATTAAGATAAAAACAAGTTTTTTTGTGAGTTCCTCTCCTCAAAAAGAGAATTTGACTGAACCCCTACCACTCCACCTCTGCAATGCCGTGTGCAGCCAAGTACTCATTGGCCCGGCTAAAGTGTTTGTTGCCGAAGAATCCGTTGTAGGCCGACAGTGGTGAGGGGTGTGCCGAAGTGAGCACAAGATGCTTGTTGCGGTC
>JAFYMV010000136.1 GCA_017548225.1 Bacteroidaceae bacterium
CATCTACCTCTCGGCTCATCTGCACGAAGGCTCCATCGTGTTCGTGCTCACCGACACGGGCAAGGAGTTTGACCCCACCCTGGCCCCCGAAGCCGATATCACCCTCTCTGCCGACGAGCGCGAGATAGGCGGCCTCGGCATCTTCCTCATCCGTCAGATCATGAACGAGGTACGCTACCAGCGTATCGACGGCAAGAACATCCTCACGCTGGAGAAGAGGCTCTGAGCGGGCGTAGCGCCGACGCGGAATGAGCGTCGGTTGCGACGACGAGAACTTTAGTTCTCCCAAGGAGTACGAAGCCAAAGGCGAAGTCAAAAATTCTGCGAAATTCTGCGTATTTTGCGTGAGCCTTAAAGTTTTCATCCCGGAGGGTACACAAGCGTAGCGTGTGCTCTTTCGTGTCTTGGAGCGTATTTTCGTGTGAGCCAGAGGTTTTAGGATAACATCTATATTATTGCCCCGATTTTACCACTCCACCTCTGCAATGCCGTGTGCAGCCAAGTACTCATTGGCCCGGCTAAAGTGTTTGTTGCCGAAGAATCCGTTGTAGGCCGACAGTGGTGAGGGGTGTGCCGAAGTGAGCACAAGATGCTTGTTGCGGTCAATGAAAGCCCCCTTCTTTTGAGCATAGGCACCCCAAAGGATGAACACCAAGTGTTCGCGTTCTTCAGCAAGGCAGCGTATGGCAGCGTCAGTGAAGGCCTCCCAACCTCTGCGTTGGTGCGAGCCCGCCTTGTGCGCCTCTACCGTGAGGGTAGCATTGAGCATCAGCACCCCCTGTCGCGCCCAGCGGGTGAGGTCACCATTGGGGGGCATAGGCTTGCCCAGGTCGCTCTGAATCTCCTTGAATATATTTTGCAGCGAGGGAGGGTTGAGCACTCCCTCAGCCACCGAGAAGCACAGTCCGTGCGCCTGTCCCGGCCCATGATAGGGGTCCTGTCCTATGATGACCACCTTCACCTCATCAAACGGGCAATGGTCAAATGCATTGAAGATGAGTCGAGCAGGCGGATACACCGTCGTGCGCATATATTCACTGCGCACAAACTCCGTCAGGTTGATGAAGTAGTCCTTCTCAAACTCCGCTGCCAGCCGCAGCTTCCAGCTCTCCTCTATACGCACATCCATAGGGTTTAGTGTTTAGGGTTTAGGGTCAACGGTCAACAGTCAAGAGCTAACAGCTAAAAGCCAAGAGCCAACAGCTAAAAGCCAACAACTAACGGCCAAAAGCCTTAAATCAGTGGGATGTTTGCCTCGCGGCATTCTGCTCTCATATCCTCGGGCCATATGCTCGACTGGATTTCGCCCACATGCGCCTTCTTGAGGAACAACATACACAAGCGCGACTGTCCGATACCACCACCTATGCAGAGGGGCAATGAGTCGTTCAATATGCGCTGGTGGAAGTACAAGCTCTTGCGGTCCTCCTTACCAGTCAGTTGCAACTGCTGCTGCATCACCTCCTTGTTTACGCGGATACCCATTGACGATAGCTCAAAAGAACGACCGAGTAGCTCGTTCCATACGATGATATCACCATTCAGACCATTATATCCGTCGCTATTGGGGGTAGACCAGTCATCATAGTCTGGAGCGCGATTGTCGTGCGGCTCGCCATTACTAAGTTCACCACCTATGCCGATGATAAACACCGCGCCATACTTCTTGGCGATGGCATGCTCGCGGTCCTTCGGTGTGAGGTCGGGATACATCTGCAGCAGCTCCTCCGCGTGGATAAAGTGAATCTCTTCGGCCAACGAAGGTTTCAGTTCAGGATACATCTCATACAC
Organism: Bacteroidaceae bacterium; assembly: GCA_017548225.1. Taxonomy (GTDB): domain Bacteria; phylum Bacteroidota; class Bacteroidia; order Bacteroidales; family Bacteroidaceae; genus UBA1189. Next base: position 1,792 of record JAFYMV010000136.1, read on the forward strand.
CATGTATTCAGTGCGCAACATGGCCGCATATATACGCTCCACGATTTTCTTCAAGAACTCCACATTGCGATTCTCCTCCCCGATGACGCGTTCCCAGTCCCACTGGTCCACATAGAGCGAGTGCAGGTTGCCCAGCTCCTCATCAGCGCGTATTGCGTTCATATCGGTATATATGCCATATCCTTGCGGTATGTTATATTCACCCAGCGTGAGTCGTTTCCATTTGGCCAGTGAGTGCACCACCTCAGCGCGTGCATCGTCGAGGTCCTTGATAGGGAATGTCACCGCACGCTCCACCCCGCTCAAGTCGTCATTGATACCCAATCCCTTCAATACGAATAGCGGTGCTGTCACGCGACGCAATCGCAGTTCGGTCGACAGGTTTTGTTGGAAAAACTCCTTTATCTGTTTGATGGCTAGCTCCGTCTGCTTCAAGTCTAGCACTGGCTTATACCCATCAGGCTTTATCAAATAACTCATCTTCGTTACCTTTTTATAATACTATGGGGACAAAATTAGTGCAAACCGAGAGAAAAAGCAAGTTTACTTGCATTTTTCCGAGGTGCAGCCTAATTTCAAGCAGTGCAAGCACTGATTAAAGATAGTGCAAACCGCCGCCTGAGCGAGCAAAAGTCAAGCCTGCTTGAACTTTTCAGCGAGCGAATAGGAGGAAGACGAAGTCAAGGCGAGCGAAACGCAAGTCATACAAGCTACTCCCCAACCACATTATTCCCCTTCAACTCCATATTTTTTACCAAATCCTTTGCAGATTAAATAAAAAGCCATACTTTTGCAGTGTACTATTAATGTAGTACACCGTAAGATTAACTAATAAAAGATGTGAGTATGTTAAAGATTAACGATTTAGCGTTTTCTTACAGCGGTACATGCTGTAAGGTTTTCAACGATTTTTCGTTGGAGTTTGAGAAGGGATCAGTGTACGGATTGCTCGGACTGAATGGTACGGGTAAGAGTACACTTCTCTACCTCATCACTGGTTTGCTGCACCCGCAGCAAGGCACCGTGTTGTACAAGGGCGAGGATGTGCGCCGTCGCCTACCCTCTACACTAAGCGACATGTACATCGTGCCCGAGGAGTTTGAACTACCCTCAATGACCATGAAACATTATGTAAAGCTCAATGCTCCCTTCTACCCCAATTTCAGCGAAGAGCAGCTGAAGCAGAACCTCGCGCTCTTCGATTTTGATGAGAACATCCACCTCGGTAATCTCTCGATGGGTCAGAAGAAAAAGGCCTATATGTGCTTCGCCCTGGCTGCTAACACCTCGTTGCTCGTAATGGACGAGCCTACTAATGGTCTCGACATTCCTTCGAAGAGCGAATTCCGTCGTCTCATCGCCAGTAACATGACCGATGAGAAGATCATCATCATCTCTACTCATCAGGTGCGCGATATTGATAGTCTGCTCGACCATATCGTCATCATCGACCAGTCAAGCGTGCTGCTCAATGC
>JAFYMV010000137.1 GCA_017548225.1 Bacteroidaceae bacterium
TCACCTTGTAAGATGAGCGTTTTGAACACCTGTGCTATATCCTCGCCCAGCGACTCCGCCACATGCGGAGCACTGAGGTCATTCTCATCCACCTCGTACGGTATCAGTTCGTAAGCCACCTTTGCCTGATCAAGCAACCGCGCCACATTCGTCTTCTGTATCTTTGCCATATGAGCTATTTCCTATACTTTTAACGATGACACAAAAATGAAATATTACAAATTACCACCAATAATTCTTCAATATAGCCTCCATTTTACCTTGTCAACGCAAACTTCATTGAGATACCAAAATCGTTGGTTGAGGTAGGATATGACGAAGCCGATACTACGGGGATATTGGTCTGATGATCAAAATAGGCATTCAGCGTGAGCATACGAGAGAAGGTGTAATCGGCCGAAAGCGACATCTTTATCGCCTTGTTTCCACTGGTAGCCTGAGTGCTGATGGCTTGGATGTCACGACACAGAGCACTCTGATCGCGCCATGAGAAATCTGCACGCAGGTTAAGGTCATTACTCACGCGTCCCTTGCCTCCAGTGGTGGGGCGTTTACCCACACCGAAGAGCTTCACATTGGTCATCTTATAGCCTACACCGAGTACAATATCATCAGAGCTAGTCTCGACGAGCTGTACGGCCGACATGCTGAGGTTCATCACACGCGATTTCTTGTATTCAAGCTTCGCAGTCATGTTGTTGAGCAGAGTTACATCCACACCGATAAGGGGTGAGAACTGCTCGTTGATGCTCACGGCAGAGATATCAAACATCGATGAAGGTATAGGACTGCCAGTAGTGACATCCTGTATGAAGCCCAGTCCATTCATATACTCCTGATAGGTGCTGTAGGTATTGAACGAACCTACCGAGTATACACTCTTGTACGAGTGGTTGATATTGACGCTCTTAAAGTATTTTTTGAACATCTCCAACTTACCCAATCCACTATAGGTGAGACGCCAGTTAGGGAGCATCGACAACATTGAGGGGAAGAGATCAAGGCTCGATGTAGTGGCATTGCCACCGGCATAGGCAGCGAGGAAGGCAGGTATCATTACATCGGGCGAGTATTTGCCCACGCTACCATTAGTAGCATCGAAGGGCATGCCCTCAAAGACAGTACCTTCGGGATAGGTAGCCCCAGCATACTGACTCTGCACACGACGCTGCACGGTCTCAAGGCTCTGCACAAAGTCATTGAAACGCTCCGAGTGATAACCATTAGCCGCCTTACGACGCTCAAAGGCCGTTCCGATAGAAATGGTAGTCATGTTAAAGGTACCCGTACGGGCTTCAGGCATGCCAGCATACATAAACTGGATGTTGCGGGCATTGCTCTTCACCCATGAGGCGTTGAGATCAATCTTAAAGTCTCGAGCTGGCTCAATGGTAGCCTTTACCTGAAGATCCTCAGTGGCATTCGAGGTAGAGGCATAGGCCACACTGTCATTGTCGAGCAGCCAGCCATTATCAAAGGCACGCTGCAGGTAATCATCCCCAGCGAAGCCGAAGGCAAAGTCCCAACCCGGTGCATAGAGCCCACCCACATTATGCTGCCCGAGCATACCGCTTGCCTCAGGCATGAAACCAGGGAGTCCCATTGTACGGGTATTCTTATAGGTAGCCGACACATTGCGCACTAGCATCAGTCCACGAGCAGTATACTGCGCAGCCTTATACCAAGACTGTTCCGTAATATCAGGACCAGGACCAATGGTGAGTTTCACATTAGCCGTATCTGCACCTGTAAGAGCAATGGTATTCTCATCAATGACCTTGTACTTCACCTTATAGGGACGCCCCTCTTTCGTACGCGAAGCCACTTCGGGACGCTTGGTCTTCTGTCCATGCTTGATGGTGTAGGTACTGTCAGGAATGATTTTCACCTCCTGGGTATACTTTTTAGGCTTCTTGGTCGGCTTCTTCGTTGTAGTCTTCTTCTTTCCCGATGCAAACTTCTTGTTTGTCTCCTTCAAGAAGTCCACCTTATTATATAAGTTCTCAAGGTTGAGCTTACCATTTACGGTCACTGAACGCTGGTTGGCAATGGTGTTACCATAGGTACTACCATCAGCAAGAGTAGCACCACGATTCCAGCTATATGATGCCGAGTAGTTAGCATCCATCGAAGTCCAGTCAAGGATAGGCAACTTACTTAAAGGCAACTGGTACGATGCGCTGAACGACTGCTGATAGTCAAGTTCACGACCCATCTGCGCAAGGCTATGCTGTACCGAATCTCTCCAGAACTCATACTCATCAGGATAAAGCGCTTTGTTGACCGGCATGTATGGCTCCTCAATCTCAGCATTAGTGGCTGCACTCAAGTTCATCTTGAGCGATTTAAGGAGGTCCCAACGGATATCCATGCTGCGTCTCCACATGAACTCTTGCGAGAAGGTTACGGGGATGCCCATACCACCGAAAGAGCTCTGCAGGTCGCGTGTCTGCAGTTCAAAGTAGGTACGATTCATCTCCGTATTGAGAGCAAAGCTCTGCGGCAGCGGACTGATGCCTGCCTCCTTGAACATTGCCAACCACTTCGACTTGCTCTTCATATCCTTGAAGGGCTGCCAAGGCTTCATGGCTGGTGCATAGGTATACCCAGCCATAGCACGCCAGGTGAGTTGGTGCTGATACTGCGTAGTGTTGCCCGAGTTATCCTTCACGCTGCGCGAGAAGCCGAAGCTGAAGTTCGACGGGTCGTAGGGCATGGGCTTCTTGCTCGTGATGTTCATCTTCACATTGCTCAAGCTAAGGTTCTTCGAGGTCGTTACCAAGTTGGCAATCGAAGCCAGCGAGTCGCGCTCCATGGCAGTAGGCAATGTCTCGAGCATATCGTCGAGGTATAAGTCAGTATCGAAGGGACTGTACAGAGGCGAAGTCTTCTCCTGCTGATACGAATAGTAAAGCGGAAGGTTGAGTTTAAGTTTCTCGGGAAAGAAGCGGCCTAGATCAAAACTGGTAGTCACAGCATACTGATAGTAGTCATCGATGCGTCGCTGGCTTACCCCCTGCTCCAACCCGCCAAATCCTGCGGTCTCGGCATGTCCGCTCATGTTCACGCTACCCGCATCAGACAGCTGTACATTGAGGGCACTCTGCGCAGCCCATCCGCCCTGACTATTAAATCCTGTCAGACGCAATTCATTGAGCCACACCTCAATATCCTTGGTAGCACGCGAGTTATTGCGTACACCCACCATTACCGTTTTCACCTTACCGATAGTAGGGTTACCCACCACGCTGATGCGATTCTTGGGGTTATCCACATCAAACTCCGAGTATATCTGCGTCTTGGTGACTTCGGGATTGCTGTTAGCAGCGAGGTTACGACGACGCTTCAGTTCCGTGAGCTTGGTAAAGTCAATATCGAGCATGTTCGCCTCGGGCCACACCGCCTTGCATCCACTATTGGTATTACCATCGTAGTATCCTTCGGGAGTGATAGTGAGCGGTATCTCGTACTCGTAGTAGTTGCTCTTATAGTCAGCACCAAGACGCACAAATACAGTCATCTCACCATCCTTCACTTCATTGGTAGCATCCACGAGGTTCTCGGCATGGATATACATCTGCACATGCTCATACTTACGCAAGTCGAGGTTGGTCTTATTGTATACGGCGCGCGCCTCATTAGGCTCCAGCCCTGTGATTTGCAAGCTCATGGCTTGCTCATTGTCCTGGCGCAATTGAGGCTGCGAGGGGTCGAGCACGCGCGAAATACCAGGAGGCATGGTATAGTTTACCGGCTTACGATCGCCATTCTCCTCAATGTTAACCGATGCCACCACCATGCTACCGCTCACCTTGGGAGCCTTGTTCATTGCCGAGAAGATAGGCTGGTCGTAGCTGCGCCAGGTACCACGGATAAGTTCCATCGTAGCCAGACGCACGATGACAGGCTCGCTGAAGCCAGTCATATAGATACGCATGAAGCGCAATGAGGTAAAGTCACGGATGCCCCCCACTACCCTCTCGTAGCCTGCGATGGGCACGCGGAACTTGTACCAGTTGACACTTTCAGTATCACCATTACGCAGTTTGGTACGATAGGTACGCATATCGGTGATATGGTTGCGGCCAACGACCATATCCTGCGGACGCAACGATATGTGATACTCAAAGTATTTCTCATACTCATCGAGCGTATAGTCCTGGTTGATATCCTCCACATCAGGTGTAGTCTTGGCACTCTCATCATAGCGCGTGTTGCTTTCCGATGAAGGTGAGTTACCTTCAGTATTGTTGAATCGCTTATAGCGCTCAAGGATAGAGAGCTGCAGTTCGTCGTAGTCGTCGCCACGGTAGTAGTGATAGGTATCTCCTGCAGGATCAGCCTCCAGTTCACGATACACCTCCTCACTTACCACACCGCGCACATCGGCGAGGTAGTTCATGTAGGTGGGGAACAAGCGCTCCTCCTCACTGCTAAGTCCGTTGAGACCCACATCCTGCTTGGGACGATTGGTGCTGTTATTGTCAAAGGCATATACCAAGCTAGCAGCTGTAGGAACTCGGCCCCACTGAGTCTCGGTATACGAACCAGCGGCAGCAGTCGTAGGCATACCATTTTCGTAGAATTTCTTACCATCCTTCAACACATCTTCAGACACCTCACCGAGGTTGATATAGAAGTCACCACCCGCAGCATTGGGATTATATATGAAGGGATCGAGCATCCAAAACTCGATATACTCGATGTTCGAACTCTCAAAGTCAGTAGTCGTCAGTTGGCGCATGATACCACCCCAGCGCAGCTCAGGATTGGTAAGTTTACCTTCAGGAGTGAGGTTGGTATCAAGGTTGTACGGTCCACGCTCGTCAGGGTAGTACGCCAAGTTAAGCACCGAGAGCGTTGACGACTCACCATAGGTACTCTCCTTGTTGGGATAGAGCTCACGCTCATATACCTCACGCACATAGTGGTTTGACAACTGGTCAAGGTCGCTCTTGATATGTGCCGGAGTGAGCGATGAGTTGCGGCGTGTAAAGAGCGGATCTATCGTAAACCAGTTGATGAGAGCGCGGTCCATACCCGTACGAGTATTGTCAGTGAGTTTAGCCTCGGGACGCGATGCTGGTACACCCGAGAGCATCCATGCGCTGGGCGACTTGATGTCTATACCACTCTCGCTGCTCTCAAAGTCATCAATATACGAAGCGCTACCCTGCACCTTATTAGATACACCAGCGATGAGCTGGGCAAACTCTGCGGTAAAGTTGATACGCGAAGGCTGTGTCACATGCAATCCCGGCAACAAGTCCAGCATATTAGTGAGCCACTGGCTCTCATGCTTCCATGCCATATTGAGACCCCATAGCGTATTCTTGAGCGGTTCATCACCCATCGACACCTTGCTGGTAAGCGGCTTCTCATTGAGATACATCATGGTTCCGCCCACCTTGAAGTCCTTGTTAAAATCATACGCCCAATTCATACCCAGCATCGTCTTGCGCTGCATGTTAAAGACGGTATTGCTCTCCATCGACACATTCACCGGAGTACCCGCATCAAGGATGCTCTGGTTGATGATGGTTACCGTACCCATGGTGTAGTCAACGGTGTAGTCGCTGTTCTCGGTGAGTGTCACGCCACCTGCTGTTACCTTCACTGATCCACGCGGTATGTTATAGGCACCCAATTGAATGACATTACCCCCCGAGCCAGCATATTCACCTGCGAGGAGGAACTTATTCTTCTCAGCGATTTGCTTGGCTGTAGTCTTCGTGGAGTCGTACAACTCCTCGAATACATACTTATCAGCCACGGCATCATTGCCAATCACCTTACGCAGGTGCTCACCGAAGGGCTCAACGACAGGAAAGATAATGCGTCCAGTAGAGGACTGCACAGTGTAGCCCTCCACATAGTCGTAGAATCCGTTAGGGTTAGCATTCTGCTTGGCATCAAGACGGTCCAAGTTCATCAGTTGCAACAGCGTCTTGCTTTTCAGGTTACCCTCAGGCAGGTAAGTAAGGTTAGTACCCGTGCTATCACTCTCATACTGTATATCGAGACGGAAATCCTTCGAGGTGATGCTATTCGCGCCCAAGTAGTAGATGTTCTTCATCATGAGGTCCCAGGTAGCGTTAGCAGGCGAGCTGCTGTTCGATTTCAGCAATTTCACATACAACGCATCCCCACCCTCCTTCTTGTCGGTTGAGAACTCACCTACCTGAAAGGTCTTTCCCGCATAGGTATACTCGAAGGCAACAGCCAACACCTCATCAGATTTCAGTGCCGACTTCAGCGACACATAACCGAGCGACTTGTTCAGCGTATACTCGCTTTGGCTCAGCAGGCGCGCATTGGCCACCTTCTCATAATCAGTGCTACCAGAAAGCATATCACCCAAGACGGCCCCCACCTGATCGATATCGCGTATATCGCTGTAGGTGTTTGCCATTTGATAGTAGAGGCTGTTGGCAGTATTATTCGGCATACGCTCACCTGTGGCCGTCCACATCGGGTTGCTGATGCGTGTGGGCTCACCCAGGTCAGTGAAGGCGATGACATTTCGTGGGTTGTCGTAGTTGCTAGTCTTGTTTGTCACCCACAACTCCATACGGGTGATGACTACGCCCGACATAATGGTAGGCAGCTGTGCCATGTTACGGTCATAAGTCTCGCGGAAGTGGTGAGCCAGGAAGAAGTGGCGGTTCTCGTCATAGTCGACCACATCAATCTCAAATTCCGTCAACTGGCTGCCCCCTTTAGAGCTCACCGAGCTACTCTCCGAAGTCTTCTGCGACACCACTGTCTGCAACGACAGCTTACCAAACTGCAAATCCGCACGGATACCGAAGAGCGATGTAGCACCCGAGATGAGCGACGAGTTGGTAGGGAAGCTCACATTACCTGCTTCGAGCAACTTGATGATTTCATCCTCCTTACCGTCATATTTCAGCTTCATCTTCTTCGAGTCGAAGTCAAAGGTCGCCTCCGTATTGTAGTTCATATTGAGGTTCATCTTGTCGCCCACCTTACCATTGATGCTGAGGTTGATCTTCTCATCGAAATCAAATCCGAAGGTATTTCTACTGCGTGCAGGCAGCGAAGGATTATCGATGCTCTTCTGATTGAATCCAAACTTCAGTTCTGCCGAACCCTGTGTCTTGATCTGCACGCCACCGGGACCGAAGATCTTCTCTGCGGGACCGAGATCAAAGTGCATATCTGTAAAGTCAAACTTTTCCTGCTTTCCCTCCTTCTCAAAAGCCTCCTGGTTCTTGCTACGGAAATAAGCGTCGAGCGAGCGCTGCATGCTCCATGCCGCATACTCCTCGGGCGTCATCAAGAGCGGCACCGATAGGTACGAATCACCAATCTTGTTACCCACGATATAGGTGTGCGATTTTTCATCATAGGTAGTCTCTGTAGTGATATTCTCCGGAGTACGCAGGTCTACCGCCTTACGCTCCAAATCCTTTTCATTATCGGGTGCTGTCTTTTGCACCGCATAACGAACCGAATCTTTAGGCAGAGTGTCCTTTGCCTCATTTTGAGCATATACACCAAGCGAGGTAAAGGCCACAA
>JAFYMV010000138.1 GCA_017548225.1 Bacteroidaceae bacterium
TACCCGGCAAACTGCTGATAGCGCGGATGACACTGGCTCGGCAATGGTTGCACTGCATACCTGTTACGATGAGGGTCTGCACCACTGGCGTGGGCGCTTGGCAAGTAGTACATTCATGGATAGGGCGCTCATGCTCTTGAGTGTCGCAGGTGTTGGATGTGCAGCTGTAATTCTCATTACAGTCCGTAGCGCAACAACTCTTGGGCTTGCACAGGCGACTGATGAGGGCATTGGTCAATAGGCACAATAGCACTACGGAACAAACGATGTTAAACCATGGGGTATGCGCATGACATGCACCATGGAGCAAAGTGAGGCTGTCGGTAAACCACTCGCGTGGTAACAAATAGTCTATGCCGAGCGCAAAAGTTAACGCCCCGCTTATGATGGCTATAAGGTAAAGCCACAGTGTGCGCTTACCCAGCACCTTGCGGATGACGAGCACCGATGCAGCATTTACTGCAGGTCCTGCCATGAGTAATACTAGGGCGGTACCAGGTGTCATGCCTTTAAGCATGAGTGCCACTGCGATAGGTATGGAGCCAGTAGCGCACAAGTACATGGGTATGGCGCAGAGGAGCACGAGGAGCATGCCCAAGAGTGGGCGGTGGGCAAAAGTGGCAAAAAAACCGTCGGGCACAGTTACGGTAATGATGCCTGCGATGATGAGTCCCAATATGAGCCATCGGCCGATGTCTTGCATCATCTCTACATAGCCATAGCGCAAAGCGCCTACGATCTTCTCTTTAAATGTGAGCTTGGACTCGTGCTCTGATTGGGCTTCGGTGTGTACAGTAGTGTCGGTAGATGTCCCTTCGCGGTCGAAGAGGTTGACCAAACTACCTCCCAAAAGTGCGGTAACAAGTGCAGCTATGGGGCGTACGATAGCGAATGGTAAGCCCATGAGTGAGTAGGTGGCTGCAATGGAGTCGACTCCCGTCTGCGGTGTAGCAATGAGAAAAGAGGTGGTAGCACCTTTGGAAGCTCCTTCGCGGCGGAGCGACATGGCGGTAGGTAGTACTCCGCATGAGCACAAGGGGAGGGGAACACCCAATGCTGCGGCATAGAGCACCGAACGGAAACCATGCCCCGAGAGGTATCTGTGATACAGACGAGTAGGAACAAAGGTGTGCATCACTCCTGCGATGCCAAAGCCCAATAGGAGGTAGGGCGACATCTCATTGATGAGGTTGAGTATCTCTTGCATTGTTCTTTGTAGTAAAGTTTAAGAACAAAGGTACAGCATTCTTTGATTATAAGCAAAGGGCTGGAGTAATCCCTCTCAACTTTGCAACTAGGTTGCAGATACCTATCGCAGTTCTTCGATAGCGCTCATATAGTTGCGCAGATTGCCGCTCTTCATGATTTTCTTGTACGGCTTGCGCCCGATGAGTGGCTCGGTATACTCCCAGAAGGTGCGTAGTTTGCTGTGTAGTTGGGCATCGCCTTTGACGATGCGGGCGTATTGGTCGGCCAACTCTTGGTGCAGAGAGCGCAGATTACGGATATGCTCCTCATGGCTCCACTCTTTGCCTTCGGCATACTCTTTGGCAAGCGAGGGGCGTGCCAACAAACCGCGACCAAGCATGAGACCTGCAAGGCGGGGGTAGCGTTTCTCCATATCGTGCAGTTGCTCCAATGTGGTCAGATCACCATTATATATAATAGGATGGTGGCACTCCTCATAGAAGCGGGCAAAGGCATCGTAATCAATGTCTCCCTTATATTGCAGGACTCCTGTGCGCGGGTGCAGAGTGATGTGAGTAAGGGGAGTGTCGTTGAGGATATTTAATACGGGCTCCCATTCGTTGGCATTGTCCCACCCAAGTCGCATTTTGACGGAAAAATCCAGTTGTGGATGTTCCTTGATGGCTTGGGCTACCTCTTCTATGATATTGACATGGGCAAGAATGCCCGATCCGCGTCCATGCTTGGCCTGTAGGGGAAAGGGGCAACCCATATTGAGGTCTATTGCATGGTAGCCCAAAGCCTCTATCTCATTGACGAGATAGGCAAACTCTTTCAAACTTTTAAAGATGATTTGCGGTACCACAGGTACGCCTTCGTTGTTCTTCGGGTCAATGTCGCGGCGGTCTTTTGAACGAATCTCTCCGGCCTCCACGCGTACAAAGGGGGTATAGTAGCGCTCAATGCCACCAATCAATTGGTGGTGGATGCGGCGATACACATCATCGGTATAGCCCTGCAATGGGGCAAAGTGGATAGGAATCATGGGGTGCAAAATTGCGAAAAAGTAGCAAGAAAAAGAAATTTTTCGTGATTTTTATTCTTCAAGGTTTGTTTCGTGCCGTTTCATTCAGCAAAAAAGCGTACTTTTGTGGAAATTTTATATAGGAGTTTAGGAGTATAGAAGTTCTCGCTTCGCTCAGGAGTGCAGACTATACTTTTCTATCTGAACTCATCGGTGAGTGATATGGGTATAGACTATAGTCTGGACTCCTGAACTCCTGGCTCCTGAACTTCCAAAGAATATGAACGCAACACGACATATCGCTATCGACGAGTTCGACTATCCGCTGCCCGATGAACGCATTGCCAAGTTTCCTTTGGCGCAACGCGACAGTTCTAAACTGTTGCTTTATCGTGGTGGAGAGGTGAGTGAGGACTCTTTCGCTTCGCTTCCCGAACATTTGCCTGCGGGTGCACTTATGGTGTTTAACAATACCCGAGTAATACAGGCTCGTCTGCATTTTCGTAAGGAGACGGGTGCGCTCATTGAGGTGTTCTGCCTTGAGCCGCTCGTACCCAACGAGTATGTGCAGATGTTTGCGCAGACCGAGCGCTGCAGTTGGCTCTGCCTTGTGGGCAACCTTAAGAAATGGAAAGAGGGGGCATTGAGCAAGGAAATCACAGTACATGGCCGCACGCTGACACTTACCGCTACACGAGGTGAGGTGGTGGGTACAGGCCATCGCATAGATTTTGCGTGGGACGACAATACCGTAACCTTTGCCGAAGTGCTTGAGGCTGTGGGCGAACTGCCTATCCCGCCCTACTTGAATCGCAAGACAGAGGAGAGCGACAAGCAGACCTATCAAACTGTATATTCAAAGATAAAAGGTTCGGTAGCAGCTCCTACCGCAGGATTGCACTTTACCGAAAGCGTGCTGCAGGCTATTGATGCCAAAGGCATTGAGCGCGATGAGGTAACATTGCATGTCGGTGCCGGAACTTTCAAACCAGTAAAGAGTGCCGAGATTGGCGATCACGAGATGCATTCAGAGTATATCGTGGTGGAGCGTAAGACGATAGAGAAGCTCATCGCACACTGTGGCGAAGCCATTGCTGTAGGTACTACCTCGGTGCGCACATTGGAGAGTCTATATTATATAGGTGTACTCATCAGTCAGTGTCCCGATGCGACAGAAGAGCAGTTGCGCGTGACGCAGTGGATGCCGTATGAAGAACAGTACAACCGCCTTACCACGCTCGAGGCATTGCAGCAGATACTCGACTATCTTGATCGACATAATCTGCCCGCCCTGCACACCAATACGCAGATTATGATAGCGCCGGGATATGCCTTCCATATCGTGAAGCGTATCGTGACCAACTTCCACCAGCCCAAGAGTACGCTGCTGTTGCTTGTGTCGGCATTTGTCAAAGGCAATTGGCGCAAGATTTATGATTATGCGCTCGGCCATGATTTTCGTTTTTTGAGCTATGGAGACAGCTCGTTGTTGGTGCCTTAATTAATATGAAAGATAACAACCAGGAACTCTTACCTCTTGTTGATGAGGAGGGACGCGTGATCGGTAGTGCCACGCGTGGGCAGTGCCATGATGGCAGCAAGTTGCTGCATCCTGTGGTGCATCTGCATGTATTTGATTCTGAAGGTCGCCTTTACTTGCAGCAACGCCCCTTGTGGAAGGATATACAACCAGGCAAGTGGGATACGGCAGTAGGGGGACATGTGGATTATGGCGAAAATATTGACGATGCTTTGCTTCGTGAGATACGCGAGGAGTTGGGTATTGAGAAGTTTGTGCCCGAGTTTCTCATGCGCTATATCTTCGAGTCGGAGCGAGATCGTGAGCTTGTGCATGTTTACCGCACTACTTATGATGGCGACATTTGTCCTACTGCCGAACTTGATGGCGGCCGGTTTTGGACACTTGATGAGATACATGAAGCGATGGGTAAAGGAGTGCTTACACCCAATTTTGAAAGTGAGATTAAAAGAATTCTGAATTCTAAATTCTGAATTCTGTTTGTGACGAAATCTAATTATAATTCAGAATTCTAAAGCATGAAAATAGGAGATAAAGTGCGCTTCCTCTTCGAGACAGGAGGCGGTATAGTGAAAGGTTTTCAAGGCAAAGATATTGCATTGGTAGAGGATGAGAACGGTTTTAGCATTCCCATGCTTATCCGTGAGTGTGTGGTGATTGATACCAATGAATATAATTTTGAGAAGAAAAGTGTGAAAGCCTCCCCTAGCCCCTCCCAGGGAGGGGGATTCCAAGGAACGCAAAACAAAAACAGTTATTCTCAGTCAAAATCCTCTGCGTCTGAGATGTCTGAGTCACCCCTCCTCGGGAGGAACATGGGGGAGGCTCCCTATCGCCCTATGGAGCGTCGTGAGGGAGAGAAGCTCAATGTAGCTCTTGCCTTTGTGCCTGTTGATATAAAGCAGATTAGCACAACGATCTTTGAGGCATATATTGTCAATGATAGCAACTACTATATCTCATACCTCTATGCCTCGCCCTCTGCTGGTGGTATGAAACTGCGCTCACAGGGTATCATCGAGCCTAATACAAAGCTCTTTATTGAGGAGTTTGGCCGTGAGCAATTGGGTGAATTGGAGCGTGTCAATTTGCAACTCTTTGCTTTCAAGGAGGAGAAGAACTATATGAAGAAGCCGGCTGTAGATGTGGAGTTGCGCATCGATACGGTAAAGTTCTATAAGCTTCATACTTTCAATACCGATAGTCCCTTCTTTGAAGAGCCCGCCCTTGTGTATGATATCGTGCGTGACGACCGCCCTGTACGCCAGGTCTTTGTAGAAGCTGACGAACTGAAAGAGGCACTGCTCAAGAAAAAAAGCGAGGATAGTCGTCCTAATCGTACTCCTCA